>CAZNSL010000105.1:0-10833 GCA_964574975.1 uncultured Alcaligenaceae bacterium
CGCCAGCGCCGCGACCGCCGACCGCACGTGGGCCGCGGGGCCGCGGTCGCGCTCGAACACCCACGCGGCGGCCCCGACCATGTGCCGCGGCAACTGCTTCTCCGCGGCGAGAAGAGCCTCGCGGTCCCGCCACAGTTCGTCGGGGCCGGCCGACGCTTGCTCGATCCAGCGAGTGTACTCCTCTAACAGCCGTGCGTAGTCCTGCTTGCGGAACCCGCCGCGCAACTGGTGCAGTCGTTCGTCGATCCAGGGTCGGCCCGTCACTGCCGGCGGCGGGCTGGCCAGTCGCGGCCGGAGGTCCGGTCCCAGCCGGCCCTCATCGTAGGCGCGGAGCGTGTCCTCGATCACCGCGCGCTCCCAGCGCAGGGCGTCCGGCAGCACCGGGCGGGCGGCCTCCTCGGTAAACCGCACTTGCGTCGCGGCCAGCGCGTCGCCGCCCGGCTCGGACAGTGCCAGGGTTCGCTGCACGATCAGCGCCGCCGAGTAGCGGATGCCGAGGGTCACGTCCACGTCGGTCAATCCGTCGTCGCCGGCACAGCGAGCGACCGTCGACTCCGCCCGGGCGCAAGCAAGCGCCTCGTCGCCGCGGCCGTCCGCGGCCAATGACCAGCCGCGCAGGGCGAGTAGTTGCGCGACCTCCTGGACCTTGACGCTGTCGGCCGAGGCGTGAGCCATCAGCGGCGAACTCCACGGACGCGGCAGCCGGCCGATACGCAGACCATCGAGGGTCATGGCGAGGCGGGTCGCCGGGGCGGCGTCGGCGAGGACGGCCCGCAGGGCGTCGGCGTCGGCCGCCCGGGGCCGCTGGTTGGTCACCTGCCACGCGAATCGCTTGGCGACCTGCTCGCCTTCCTCAACGCGGCGCTTCCCGGCGGCGACGGATGCCTCGCCCGGCGTCGGTAGCGGCCGTCCGTCCGATTCTGCGTCCGCGGCGGCGCGGTCGATCGGCAGGGCCGCCCCCCAGTCGGGCCAGCGGCCGTGGATCGCGTCGGCGACGCGCAGCACCACCAGGGCCGCGTTCTGGTCGTCGGGGATCGACGGACGGGCGGCGACCAGTTGCTCCCAGCGCCAGCGCGGGTCGGTGCGGTCGAGTTCGGCGCAGGCGGCCCGCCACACGGCGTCGTCCTGCCGGCGGTCGTAGACCAGGGCCGCGACCCCAGCCGCGAGGAGTACGGCGGCGACGCCGGTCAACCACAGGGGCCAGCGCCGTGGCTTGCGAACCTTGGCGACAGCGGGCCGGTCCTGTTCGATCATGCGGTGGAATCCTCTAAGGGGCCGTTGCATCAGTTTACGTTTCGCGACCCCGGCCGCTATACCAACGCCATGAACGTCCTCGCGTACCTGCAAGCGAAATTCGCCGCCGCCCTGCACGGCCTGGTCCCCGACCCGGCCCCATTCGCGACTCTGGTCAAACCGGCCCAGAACGCCGAGTTCGGCGACTACCAGGCCAACTGCGCCATGCCGCTCGGCAAGATCCTCGGCGGCAAGCCGCGCGACATCGCTCAGAAGCTCGTCGAGCGCCTCGATCTCGGCGACGAACTGGAGCCGCCGGAGATTGCTGGGCCGGGCTTCATCAACCTGCGCCTGCGGCCCGACTGGCTCGGCGAACAACTGCGAGCGGCCGCGGCCGACGACCGCCTCGGTGTCGCCCCGACGACCGCGAAGCGCACCTACGTCATCGACTTCTCCTCGCCGAACGTGGCGAAACCGCTGCACGTCGGTCATCTGCGCAGCACCATCATCGGCGACGCGCTGGCGCGACTATTGCGCTTCCTCGGTCACGCGGTCATCACCGACAACCACCTCGGCGACTGGGGCACGCAGTTCGGCATGTTGCTCTACGGCTACAAGCACTACCGCGACGACGCGGCGTTGAAGGCCGACCCGGTGCGCGAGATGGTGCGGCTCTACCTCGTCGTCCGCGGGTTGACGAAGGGTCAGGAGGACGACGGGGGCGATGTGACCCGCACGCCGGAGGAGCAGAAGCACTACGCCGCGTGCCTCGACGAGACGGCCAAGCTGCAAGCCAGCGACCCGGAGAACGTCGCCCTGTGGAAGCAGTTCATCCCGTGGAGCATGGGCGCGATCACGCCGATCTACGACCGACTCGGCGTCGCGTTCGACTACCAGCACGGCGAGAGCTTCTACAACCCGATGCTGCCCGGCGTCGTCGAGGACCTGTTGGCCAAGGGCATCGCCACGGAGAGCAACGGCGCGGCCGTCGTCTTCCTCAAACCGCCACCGGAGGACGGTTCCGAACACCGCGCCGACGCCGTCGTCCGCAAGAAGGACGGAGCGTTCACCTACACGACTACCGATCTGGCGACGATCAGCTACCGCGAGACCGAGTGGACGCCGGACGCGGCGCTCTACGTCGTCGGCACGCCGCAGTCGTTCCACTTTAAGACGCTCTTCGAGATCGCCCGCCGCTGGGGCGTTGCCACGGAGCTGACGCACGTCAACTTCGGCTCGGTGCTGGGCAACGACGGCAAAATCCTCTCGACTCGCAACGGCGGCGCGGCCGAGTTGAGCGAGTTGCTCGACCGGGCCGTGGAGCGCGGCGGCGAGAAGTACGACCTGACGCTGGCCGAGCGGCGCGAACGCGGTGAGGACGTGCCGGAGGTCAGCGCGACGGAGCGCTGCGCCATCGCGGAGGCGGTCGGCCTCGGCGCGGTCAAGTACGCCGACCTGTCGAGCCACCGGACGAGCGACTACAAGTTCCTCTGGGACAAGATGCTGGCGACGGACGGTAACACGGCGACGTACATGCAGTACGCCTACGCCCGCTGCCGCAGCATCATCCGCAAGGCGGGCGTCGCCCCGGAATCGTTGGCCGCGAACCCGCCGCCGGTCTTGCTCGTCGAACCGGCCGAGCGGGCGCTGGGGCTGCAGTTGTTGCGCTTCGAGGAGACGCTGACGGCCGCGGCCACGGAGTATCTGCCGCACTACCTCACGGCCTACCTGTGGGACCTGGCAAAGAGCTACAGCGTCTTCTACCAGAATTGTTCGGTGCTGAAGGCCGAGACGCCGGAGCTGAAGGCGAGCCGGCTCGTGCTGTGCGACCTGACGGCACGGACGATCCGCACGACGCTCGAACTGCTCGGCATCCGCGTCGTCGAAAGGATGTAGGTCCATGCGACCGGTGGCTCTGACGGCTCTGTGCGCATTCGCGGCGGCGCTACCGGCCGCGGACCCGAAGCCGGTGCGCGTCGTCATCCGTACCGACAAGGGCAACATCCTGGCCGAACTCGACGCGGCCCACGCCCCCGCGACCGTGGCGAATTTCCTGCGCTACGTCGACGCGAAGCACTACGGCGGCGGCCGCTTCCACCGCACCGTCACGATGCAGAACCAGCCGGACAACAAGGTCAAGATCGAGGTGATCCAGGCCGGCCCGCCGCCGGCCCGTGAGAAAGACGCCTTCCCGCCGGTCAAGCTGGAACGAACGCGCGACACGAAGCTGGCGCACAAGGACGGCACGATTTCGATGGCCCGCGACGGCCCGGACACGGCCACGGCCGACTTCTTCATCTGCGTCGGCGACCAACCGGAACTGGACTTCGGCGGCCAGCGCAACCCCGACGGCCAGGGCTTCGCCGCGTTCGGCCGCGTCGTCAAGGGCATGGATGTGGTGCGGGCGATCCAGAAGTCGGCGGCGAAGGCACAGACGCTCGCGCCACCCGTCCGGATCGTCGCGGTGACGCGGGTGCCCGAATGACGGAGCCGGATTCGACGACAAAGCACTGTTGGGCCAGGTCGCCGAAGCTCTCGCGTCGTCGGTGAGTTCGAATCGCGTGGCGTTCGTATCCGGCCATTGGCGACACATTGGCTTCAGCTAGCCCGCTGACGTTCGAATTGCCGCACAGTTGGATGACCTGGTTGGCTGCTCTGCATCGGTCGTGTGGTGGACTGCTCCCGACCGCCCGAACGGAGCCGGCTGTGCGACGCACGCGCCCCTGGAGTTGCGTAGTGTGTCAGTCTGCCTGCGAGGCGCTGTCGCCTCAGTGAGCTTTGCGGCACATGCGGACGCTCGCGGCGGTACAGGCCATCGGGTATGCTCGCGCCGGATCGTCCCCGGCCCGTGCGCAAGGAGTGCCGTGATGCGAGGCCTTCGGTTGTGGTTGGCTACCGCGGCGTGCGTCGCCCTGGGGTTCCCCCTTTGCGCCCCGGCACAGATCGTCGTCTACGTTGCGGAGCCAGCCTTCCTGGCGGCTGCCGGGCCGGTCACACGGGAGACGTTCGATGGCGTCCCGTCCGGAACCCTCTTCGGGGTCGGGACGGCGACCGTCAGCGGAGTCACCTACACGTCCACCGACCCGGCCGCCCGGTGGGAGGCGACGAGCATCCGGCAGGGCGTCAGCCCGCCCAACTTCTTCGGCGTGTCCAACGGCGGCCAGGACAGTCGGGTACTCACCTTCAGCCCGGAGCCGGTCCTGGCCGGGGTCGGGCTACACCTGCTCTCGTTCGTGCTCAACCCGCCGGCAATCCTGGAGGTGACCGCGACCGCGGCCGATGGGGCGGTGTTCGCCGAGACGATCACACTGTCCGGCGACGCCACGTCCTACCGCGGGTTCACGGCCCAGGCGGGAATTACCGGAGTGACCGTGCGGTCGCTGTTCAACGGCAACGGCAACCCCAACTTCGGGTTCGACAACGTGAGCGTCGGTACTTCAGTGCCGGAGCCGACCGGCGTTGCGCTGACCGCGGCCGCCGCCCTCGGCGGTTGGCTCGCACGGAGGCGGGTGCGGCGAGGTCATACGCGGCCCGGCCGTTGCACACGTCCCTCGCACCCGCCAAACTGGCACTCCATTAGAGTTGTAGCGTAATTGCCTTGGCTGACATCGTCGGGTGTTTACGCGGCGGAGAGCCGCGATGTTTAGTTGCGACACCCTGTGTCGCCGCCCGGCGGCGTTCCCCGATCTCACTGGCCTGACTCGCGCCGAGTTCGACGCCCTCGTCCGCCGCTTCGAGCAGACCATCGCCCAACACCAGGCGGACGCGGCCACGACCCGCACCGGCCGGCCACGTCACCGGGCGGCGGGCGCGGGGCACCCGTTTGACCACGACGCCCGGTCCCGGTTGCTGATGGCCTTGGTCTGGCTCCGCATCGACCCGACCTACGCCGTCCGCGGGTTCTTCTTCGACCTGCACAAGCGGAACGCCCAACTCCACGTCCGCGCCGCCCTCACCATCCTCGACGGCCTCGACGGCCCGCTCGACCGGCCGACCCGCGACCGCCCGAGGTTCCGATCGGCCGCCGCCGTCATGGCCGCGTTCCCGGCCGTCCGGTGGGTCATCGACGGCAAGGAGCAGCGCGTGAACCGGCCGACCGGGTACGACGCGCAGAAGCCGTACTACTCCGGCAAGAAGAAGTCGCGGGCGGAGTTCATCGATGCTCACCAGCGGCGTAACACTTTGTGGGGAACGCCACGGGATGGAACTCGCCCCAATTTTTTCGCACATGCCGTGGGAATCAATAAACTGGGAGTGGCTTGGATCGCGTGATCGGTTCAGAGTGGCCCCCTCCAACCTTCCACTTCCCTCGCCCTACCACTCCCGCTTCCTGACGCTTCGATGCGCCGGCGGTGGCGGCTTTCCCCTCCTGCGGAGACTGCGATGGGTGCGAAACTCTATGTCGGCAACCTTACATTCGACACTAGCGAGGCTGCCCTTGCGGACATGTTCACGCCCTACGGGACGGTGAAGTCCGCTCAGGTCATCACCGACCGCGACACCGGCCGCTCCAAGGGCTTCGGGTTCGTCGAGATGTCGAACGATGCCGAGGCGCAGGCGGCCATCGCCGGCCTGAACGGCAACATGGTCGGAGGCCGCAGCCTTACGGTGAACGAGGCCAAGCCGCGAGAGGACCGGGGCGGCGGCCGTTCCGGGGGCTACGGCGGGGGCGGGCGATCCGGAGGGCACGGCGGCTACGGCGGGGGTGGCGGCCGTCGGTACTAATCGAACCGCGAACCCGATTTCGTTACTTAGCAATTGGAGACACGATGCCGTTACGGATGCGCGTCCACGACCGGGAACATATTGGCGCAGCCTTGCGCCGCTTCAAGAAGCTGTTGGAGCGGAGCGGGTTGATCAAGGAACTGCGGAAGCGACGGCACTACGAGAAGCCGTGCGAACTGCGCCGCAAGGCCAAACTCCGCAAGCTCAGCGCGATCCGTAAGGCACTGTCGCCGCGAAAGCCCAAGCCCGCGCGGTACTGAGGCCGCGTCAGACGACTGTCCGGGCCGCCGGTGGGGACCGTGGGATACACGTAATCTTTGACGGCGGCTCGAAACCGCAGAGGGTTGGGGGTCCATGCCACCGGCCCCTGCCGCTCGGGCGGGAACGGTCGTCGGTGCCGTGGCCGCACCCAGTTTCCATCGGGTAGGCCGAAAGGCTCAAACCGCCTTCGCGCGTCCGGCCATTCCCCCTCCCAAGGTCGCCCGCGGGGTCAAGCCATGCGTCAGAAAAAGCCGGTGTCCTGGGTCGTGTACGAGACACCCGCAACCGCGAAGATGCCTGCCATGCAGGTCGTGTGCGAGCAGGGCGAATGGGAAAAGGTCCAAACCGTCGCCGGCTACCGCCTGGTCAAGGATGGCATCGCCAGCGAGGCGGAGGCGGAGCGGATCGCCCGCGCGGGCACACCCTCGCTGGCCAAAAGCCCGAAGGCGTACCGGTAAGGTAAGACAGACTGGTACCCCTCGACGCCGGCCGTTTGAATCGCTTTCGGCGCGAAACGTCTGCATAAAATGGTGGGTTACCGGGTGAATCGCCTCGCCCACCCCAACAGTCGAGCCGGCCGTCACGGGGAGTGCGCGGCCCGGCCAATAGCACGCCGCCATGTACGAGCCTCACCCGAGTCCGCGGTACCGCCGCAGGGTTCGCGGTCAATTCGGTCGAGGCGGAGTTTCCTTTGCCGGTTCCCACTTAGAGATTCCACTGTACACGCGACGGCGGCGCTAATGCGGCCGCCCCGGATGCGCCCTTGCGAGTGAGTGGATGTGGGCCGCGGAGAAGACGACGGGCTGACCTACGCACAACCCCGCGAGGGCGGTGGAGGCCGGCCGGTGAGCCAGTTCTCCCAAATACAGATATTCGTTGATTTGCGTGATCCGGATCGTCACGGTCTCGCCGGCGGACGAGTTAGCCGCGGCGCGCAGCGTAACGTTGACGCAGTCGCCGACGGCCAGCCGTCTGACCCGCTCTCGGAGGTCAGCGTCGTCGATGCCAACAAGGCGACGCTTTTCCTCGATGTCTTCGACCTCAAATCGATGAGGCACGATGGACCCCCTTGGCCAGAACCGTCGCCCAGGCGTGGTGGCCGGTGGTGGGATTGCCGGTCGGCCGCCGTACCCAGGCCGGAAGGCCGTCGGCCACCGCGTCCAGTGGACGTTTTGGCCAGCGGTCAGGTCTTCGATGAAGATAATGTAGGCCGCGCCGGGAGTAGGCCCGAAATCGAGTCCAGTTCTGCCAGAAGATCGACGCTCAGCACGTCCGCCGCTCGGTGGGACTGCCCCGAAGGTTTCATGCTGTAACGAACGCGATCGGTCTGTGGCATCGACGGCACCTTTTGGGCACACGCGAGTGTGCCACGTCGCTGGAAGGAAGCTGAGCGGCGGGTTTTTGGGTGCCGGGGCCGTTGAGATTCGTGTTGCCAACGGCTCGGTGGCCGTTATAGTGGTTGGGTGGGACGGGCGTGTGCTCGACCCGCAGGGAGAGAATGAACGAGATTGCCACTTCCGCGTCTGCCTGTCTTAGCTTGACCGCACTGAGTCCAACCTCAATCGACCTGCTGAGAACGCGAGTTGGTGATGATCGTGGTGCGGCAACCTGCCGCTGCCGCGTTCGTACCGTCTTCCGAGCCGCCGAGCGCGGCCAGAATCGGCTTGTAGTGCGTGGTGCCACTCTGCCCCACATCGAGGTGACTCATGGCGAAGAACATTTACGTCGGCAACCTATCGTTTGAGACGCCGGCCGCGGAGTTGGAGACGGCGTTTTCCCAGTTCGGGACCGTCCAGCGAGCGCAAATTACAACGGACCGCGAAACGGGTCGCAGCCGCGGCTTCGGGTTCGTGGAGATGAGCCAGGGCGGCGACGAGGCCATCGCCCAGATGAACGGCAAGCAACTCAACGGCCGCAGCCTGACAGTCAACGAGGCCAAGCCCCGCGAGCCGCGGACCGGTGGCGGTGGCGGTGGCTACGGTGGCGGCAACCGCGGCGGCTATGGCGGCGGCTCGCGCCGTTACTAATTGGTAATTGGCTCTGTGGGTCCCCCCGGCCGGGCCGGCCGGGGGCAACCCCGTTACCTACACCCATTCGCCCGTCCGACCACGAAGGGCGGACTACTTCGATGGAATTGCCCGTTCCCTGGATGCCGCTGCGCGACCCCGTCAGTTCCCTCACGCACTTCGCCGCTTGCGCATTCGCTGTCTACGCGGCACTGCTACTCTGCCGGCTGGCCCAAGGCGACCGTACCAAGGTCCTCAGCCTCGCCTGCTTCGGTGCGTCGATGGTCGTCCTCTACGCCGCGAGCAGCCTGTATCACGCCGTCCCATTGCCGCGGGACTCGCCAACCGTCGAAGTGTTACGCCGACTCGACCATAGCGCCATTTACCTACTGATCGCCGGCACCTACACGCCGGTGTTGGCCGTGTTGCTGCGCGGCAGGCAACGAGTCGCGCTCCTGGCGACCGTGTGGCTGATGGCTGTAGCTGGGGTCATGGCCAAATGGCTGCTGCCGGCCCCGCCGGAGTGGCTGGGGGTCGGGCTGTACCTCGCGATGGGGTGGCTGGCCGTGGTGCCGGTGCGGGCGCTGGTCCGTGCCGTCGGCCTTCGCGGCATGGCGTGGGCGGTGGCCGGTGGGCTGTTCTACACGGCCGGGGCAGCGTGCGAGTTGGCTAAGTGGCCAGTGCTTGTGCCGGGGCTGTTCGGCTCGCACGAGTTAATCCACGTTTGCGATATGGCCGGCACTGCGCTGCACGCTGTCTTCATGGCCCTTTGCGTCGTACCGCACGGTGGTCGTCCGCAAACGGCCGTGCCCGATCTGCTCGCCTATCGACTCCGGGAGTGCGATCAAGGGTCGATACGATCGAGTTACCAGTCCGAGGCGGACGATGTGAGTTAGTTTGAACCGCTGCACCGCGGACACCGGGAGCAAGGAGAGACTCCGTAACGTCCGAGCCTTGGGCGAGCGACCGGATGGCGATACACAGTCTTCGGGTTCGTGCGGTTAGTGAGTGGGGCCGTCTGTGGCCAGTGCCTTGCAGTCGGTCGGGCTGAGTTCGATCACCCGCCCACCTGCCGCCTCAAGTTTCGTCACCCGGTCGTAATCCGCCACGTCCTCGGCCGTGAATGCCTTGTCGGACCTGAATGGCGACGACGCCAAGCTGGAGGCGGGATTTTAGCCGCGACGGGTATCGAGGCCCCGCGACCGGACCGCGCCTTGACCAAACCAGTGAGACTTCGGGGAGATTCCGTGAGACGGGCTGAGACGGAAGACCGGCCCGGCCAAAACGCAGACACCTCGGCAAACGTAGGCAAAAACGCTACGAATGCCGAGGTGTCTGGGAGTGCCCCGCGTAGGACTCGAACCTACAACCCGCTGATTAAGAGTTACGGGGCGGCCTTTTAGCAAGTGCCGTAAATCGCAGCACTTCCCGTGTTTTTAGGGGTTTTCGATGTGTCCCGTTTCCTTCGTTTTCCTTGGAATCCCCGCGTCTTCCCGGAATTGTGTGGCGAATAGTGTGGCGTCCAAGCCAGACCTACCCCGGTCAAACGCCGTCGCAAGTTGCTCCCTTTCGCAACCCCACGACACCTTTCCTTGCGCCATCTCTGGCGGGCGTGTTCATCGGACGGCGCGTACCGCCTGTCGGGGCAGGGAGCTAACTAGGCAGAGAGGGCCGCCCAACGCTCTCGGCTGACAGGAAACCCGCGCCGGTAGAAGCTGAACTTCTGGCCGAGTTGCCCACGGAATTGCGCGAACCGCGGGTGCCGACGGAAGAACGCATCGAGCATCTGCTCACGGCCGACCAGGGCGGCTACCGCCGGTGCGCTGTTCGGGTCAGGCGTTGCGTTGTTCCTCGCGCGGGCCGCCGATAGGGAACAGACAAACCGTCGGTATTCGTTGCTGGCCCGCTGCTCGTCTCGCGTCATCACCTAACCGCCTGCATCCTGACGACGGCAGCCAACGAACTGCTCGCGCCCGTCCACGACCGAATGCCCGCCATCATCGACCCGGCAGACTTCAGCGCATGGCTCGACTCCAAGGCAACGCCGGAAGCGGTCGCATCCCTGTTGCGGCCGTACCCGGCTGGCCGAATGACCGCCGATGAGGTGAGTACGCTGGTCAATAGCCCGAAGAACGACCGGCCGGCGTGTGTCGAGGCGGTCGCCTGCGGCCCGGTCTGACAGCTACCGACCTGACGCCGGCGAACCGCCCGCCTTGACGAGTATACCGCCACAAGTTGCAATGAACCTCAACCACCGCCGACGGGTCTCTCCCTTATGGGTTGCCACTACGTCCCCCGCGCGCTGCTCCGCGGCTTCTGCGAGCCGGACGCCCCCGGCTTCATTTGGATGTACGACAAAGAGAAACGCGACTTCTGCCGCGCTAGGGTCGAGACTGTCGCCCAAGAGCGCAACTTCTACCCGCCAGAGACGGAGAAACTACTCAATAGCGAAGTCGAGGTTCCCGGCAACAACGCAATTGCCGCACTGCACCGGGGCGACCCCCTGACGCCTGAGCAACGCACGAATCTCGCGGTCTACCTTGCAACGATGCAAAAGAGGGTTCCGCGGTTCAGGGAGTGGGCTATGTCTTTCGCACCTTCGGCTCTA
>CAZNSL010000106.1:0-10818 GCA_964574975.1 uncultured Alcaligenaceae bacterium
CCGCGTTCTCTGCGGTGAATCCACTTTTTTATTTGACTTTCCCCTTTTTTTGTCCCATGTGGCGGGCGGGGCCGTGGGACGCGATTCCTGTACGCGGTAGGAATCGCCTGCGGCCATCCGGTCGCGTCGAATCTGCCGACAGCGGAATGGAAGCTGGCTTTTCAGCCGTCGCATGAATCTCTTGATATCCATTCCCGATTTTCGCCCGATTGTATCGCCTAAATCCCCGGATCAGACGAAATTGCCTGGACAGCAACCTTGTCCGATTCGGTAAACTAGGAATTCAGTCCGAATCCCGTTGGGGTTCGTCGCCCCGCCAATCCGTCGGCGGGGTCTTGCGAACGCCAGCCTACAACCTGAGACTTCTACCATGCCTCGGACCCCCCTCTCCGGTGCTAAGCTCGAAGACGTTTTCGGCCCGTTCGACAAGAACGTTCGCCGCACCCCGCACACCCGGCGACAGACCCGCGACGCTGCCAAGCGCTACCGCCCCGACTTCAAGATCGAGGCCCTGGAGAACCGCGAAGTCCCGGCCATCGACGTGACGGCCGCGGCCACGTCGCTAGCCAGCACCGCCGGCAGTAACGCCGCCATCGGCGAGATCGTCCGCGTCCGAGCGGTCGTCCAGCTCCAGGGCGACGGCGGCACCTTCGACCCCAACGCCTACACCGTTTCCTCGACGTTGGCCCCGGGCCTGAAGTACATGGACGGCACGGCACGGATCGCGCTGATCTCCGACGGCGGCATCACCTCGACGCTCGGCGGGGCCGCGGTCAACGGCTCCAGCGCCAACGGCGTCACGCCTACCTTCGGCATCACGCCGATCCTGTCGAACGGCCAACTCGTCTTCGGCACGGGCATCTCGGCGATCGGCGACAACGACGCCAACGCCGAGTATGCCGTCATCGAGTACAACGCCCTCGTCGAGAACGTGTTGCCCAACCAGGCCGGCACGCAGCTAACCGTCGGCTTCGCGCTCAGCGCCGCCACGGCCGGCAGCGACAACGGTTCCATGACCGCCACGGTCGTCGAGCCGTCGATCACCGACTTGCTCAAGAACGTCAACCGCACGACGGCCCGGCAGGGCGACACGGTCACCTACACGCTGACCTTCTCGAACGCGGCAAGCGCCGCCACGGCGTACAACCTCGCCGTCCTCGACACCGTGCCCAACGGATTGCAGCTCAACACCGGCAGCGTCGTCGTGGTCGGTGGCACCGGTGTGGTCAACCGCTCGACGGCGTCCTCGGTGGCTATCGAGATCGACTCGCTGGCCGCCGGCGCGTCGGTCACGATCTCCTATACCGCACTGGTGACGGCCGCCGCCGGCGTCACGCTCAACAGCGCCGCCCAGGTGCAGTACACCAGTCTGCCGGGCACCAACGGCGAGACCCAGAACCCGACCGGCTCGGTCACGCCGGGCAACGGTGCAGCGACCGACGGCGAGCGCAAGGGTTGCGGCTGCGGCGCACCCGGCCTGAACAACTACCGCGACGACGACGACGCTCCGCTCACCGTCCAGGGCGGGCCGGGCGGTCCCAATAGCATCAGCGGCGTGGTCTTCGGCGACACCAACGAAAACGGTTCCTTCGACGCCGGCGACGCCTTACTCGAGGGCGTCATCATCGACCTGTACGACTCCGCCACCGGCCAGGTCATCGCCACCCAGTTCACCGACGCGAGCGGGGCCTACACCTTCTCCAACCTGCCCGACGGCACCTACGACCTCGACGAGCGCGATCAGCCACCCGGCTACAACGACGGCATGGAATTCGTCGGCACCGCCGGCGGCGTCACCGGGCCGAACAACGGCCTGGGCACCGACTACATCGACGGCATCACCGTTGCCGGCGGCACGCAGGCGACCGGTTACCTCTTCGGCGAATGCCCCTGCGACACAACCGAGGCGCAACTGTCCGGCTACGTCTTCGTCGACAACAACGACAACTGCGCCTTCGACGCGGGCGACTTGGCCATCCCCGGCGTCACCTTGACTCTCACCGGCACCACGCTCACCGGTGGGACCGTCAACCGGACGACCACCACCGACGCCAACGGCTTCTACCAGTTCACCGGCCTGTTGGCCGGCACCTACACCGTCACCCAGACGCAGCCGACGGAATTCAACGGTGTGCCGCTCGTGGATGGCTGCGACACGGCCGGTTCGACCGGCGGCACCGTCGGCCCGAACAACGGCCGCGGCACCGACACCATTAGCACCATCCGCATCATCGGCGGCGACAACTCGGTCAACAACAACTTCGGCGAGGTTCCCAACGCGCCGCACGAGAAGGGCAGCCTGAGCGGCCACGTCTACTTCGACGCGAACTGCAACTGCGTGTTCGATGCTGGCGACACGCCGATCTCGGGCGTCACCGTCAACCTGCTGAACTCGCTCGGCCAGGTGGTCGCCACGACCACGACCAACGCCAACGGCGAGTACGTGTTCACCGACCTCGACCCCGGCGAGTACCGCGTCGAGCAAGTGCAGCCGGCGACCAACAACCAGGGCGTGCCGCTCGTCGATGGCTGCGACAAGCCGGGCACCGGCGGTGGCACGGTCGGCCCGAACAACGGCGTCGGCACCGACTTCATCACCAGCATCGTCGTGACCGGCGGCCAGAACGCCCAGAACAACGACTTCTACGAGTGCCCCGCCCCGACGCCCGAGAAGGGCAGCTTGAGCGGTCACGTCTTCTTCGATGCCAACTGCAACTGCGTGTTCGATGCTGGCGACGCGCCGATCTCGGGCGTGACGGTCAACCTGCTGAACTCGCTCGGCCAGGTGGTCGCCACGACCACGACCAACGCCAACGGCGAGTACGTGTTCACCGACCTCGACCCCGGCGAGTACCGCGTCGAGCAAGTGCAGCCGGCGACCAACAACCAGGGCGTGCCGCTCGTGGACGGCTGCGACAAGCCGGGCACCGGCGGTGGCACGGTCGGCCCGAACCAGGGCGTCGGCACCGACTTCATCACGGGCATCGCGGTCGTCGCCAACGGCAACGCGGCGAACAACGACTTCTACGAGTGCCCGCAGCCGGTCGTGACGCCCGGCTCGATCAGCGGCTTCGTCTTCTGCTACACCGGCACGGGCACGAACGTCCGCACGGTGTTGAGCACGCCGATCCCCGGCGTGATCGTCACGCTCAACGGCGTCACCAACGCGGGCGCGGTCATCAACCTCTCGACCACGACCAACGCGGCCGGCCAGTACACGTTCAGCAACCTCGCACCGGGCACCTACACCGTCCGTCAGGTGCAGCCGCCGCAGAACATCCTCGGCGCTGGCATCATCGTGACCGACGGCGACGACTCGATCGAGATCGTCGGCGGCACCAACACCGTGACGCCGCAGAACGACGTTCACCCCGGCATCGTCGTCACCGGCCCCAGCACGGTGCAGACGTTCTTCAACTTCGGCGAGATGTGCACGCCGGCGGGCCTGAGCGGCAACAGCGCCCTCGACGGTTACGTCTACCTGGACGCCAACCGCAATTGCGTCTACGACCGCGACGCGGCCGGCAACCCGATCAACGGCGACCTGCCGATCCAGGGCGTGGTCATGTACCTCACCGGCACGACTGCTGCCGGCGTCGCGGTCAACCGCCAGGCCGTCACCAACGAGGTCGGCTTCTACCGCTTCACCGACCTCGACCCCGGCACCTACACGGTGACCCAGACGCAGCCGACCTCCTTCGTCCTCAACGGCGTGGTATTCACGCTTGGCGACTTCTGCGAGAACCCTGGCACCACCGGCGGCACGACTGGGCCGAACAACGGCATCGGCACGTCGAACCAGATCGTGGGCATCCCGATCCCGGCCGACTTCACCGAGAGCAACCAGAACAACTTCGGCGAGGTCATCGTCAACGTCACCCCCGGCCCGAACCCGCTGCCTCCGATCAACAAGGGGCAACTGCTGTCCTCGACGCCGGGGGCCGGCACCGGCGGCACGGGCGTCGGCGGAGTTACGGTGATCGGCACGGCTGCCCAGTCCCCGACGTTCACGAACTCCGCCGGCCGGTTGGGCAACGGCAATCCGAACGCGGTGCGTTACCTCGTCACCGGCACCGACGTCGGTGGCGGCCCGTTCGTGCGGGTCTTCGACTTCCAGACCGGTGTCGAACGGGCAGCCTTCTACGCTTACGACCAGTCGTTCACCGGCGGCGTCCGCGTGGCGAGTGCCGACGTGACTGGCGATGGCATCGCCGACGTGATCACGGCGGCCGGCGTCGGCGGCGGGCCGCACATCCGCGTCTTCGATGGCGTCTCGTTCCAGATGATCCGCGAGTTCATGGCCTACGACGCCAGCTTCCGCGGCGGCGTGTACCTGGCGGCGGCCGACGTGACCGGCGACGGTATTGCCGAGATCGTCACCGGGGCCGGCGAGGGTGGCGCGGCCCACGTGAAGGTGTTCAACACAGTCGGCCAGTTCGCCGAGTTCTTCGCCTACGACACGGCGTTCCGCGGCGGCGTCCGCGTGGCGGCGGCGGACTTCAATGCCGATGGCCGAGCGGATATCGCGACCGGGGCCGGCATCGGCGGTGGGCCGCACGTCAAGGTCTTCGACCTGGCGCAGCCGGCCGCGGATAGCTTCGCTCTGTTGAGCAGCTTCATGGCGTTCGACGCGAACTTCCGCGGCGGCGTGTTCGTCAGCGCGAACAACACCAGCGGCAACGGCGACGCCACCGGCGACGGCCGGCCGGACCTCGTCGTCGGAGCCGGCACGGGCGGCCAGGCGCTGGTCAACGTCTACAACGGCGTGAACTTCTCGCTGTACTCGCAGTTCTTGGCCTACGACGCCTCGTTCACCGGCGGCGTCCGCGTGGGTCTGTTGGACGCCAACGGCGACGGCCGGGCGGACGTGATCGCCGGCACCGGTTCCGGCAAGGGCGCGTTCGTGCGGTTGGTGGACCTGGTGAGCACGAAGGACCTGGAGTTCTTCCAGGCGTACACGCCGGCGTACCTCGGCGGCGTATTCGTCGCGGGGGCGTAACCGGGCCATGTCGAGCGGCCCCGTCCGTGACTCGTCGGTCACGGACGGGGCCGTTGGCGTTTTTGCCCTCCCAATGCGCTCGGCCGCGCACGACGGAGCCGAACGACCGCGCCAGAGTCGCACCGAAGCGCTTGGAGGTCGCCAGGATGTCTGCGCGTCGGTCGCGAACCCGTTCGGACATCGTCATACTGCCCGCTCCCATGCAAGACTCTTCGGTTGGTATACCCGCGGGCACGCCTCGTCGCTCGGGCCGTAAGATGCCCCGATGGAATCCGCCTGGGACATCGCCGTCGTCGGAGCCGGGGCCGCGGGGTTGGTCGCCGCGCTTCGCGCTGCCGAACTCGGGCGGCGCGTCGTGCTGCTGGAGAAGAACGCGCGGCCCGGCGTCAAAATCCTGATGTCCGGCGGCAGCCGCTGCAACGTCACACACGCCACCGACAACCGCGGCATCGTCGCCGACTACGGGTCGCCCGAGCCGGACGGTGCGGAATCGGCGGGCGGATGCGGCGGCGGCAGATCGGGCAGTTGCGCCAGGAACCGTTCGACGTTGCGACGCAGTTCTGGGGCATGGGTTTCGACGACCTCCCAGACAGCGTCGAGGTTGACGGAAAAGTAGGCATGGATCAGCACGTCGCGCATGCCCGCGATGCCTTGCCAGGGGACCTCCGGGCGAGCATCGCGGAACTCGCGGCTCGGGTTCTTGACCGCCTCGCCGATGACCTCGATGCAGCGCACGACTGCCAACTGCGTCTTCAAGTCGCCCAAGAACGCCGCTCGCCCGTCCCGCGTGAATGCCTCGATGTTGTCGAGGTGGTCGCGAACGTGGAGCAGGTAGACGCGGTCGGACTTCACAGCGGGGCCGCCTCCGCGAGGATGTACGGCTCGACGTACGGGCTGAGCCACCCTTCGCTGACCACGTCCACCTTGCGGCCGAGCAACGCCTCCAGATCGTGGCCGAACCCCGCTTGGTCCAGCAAGCTCCGGCCCGGCTCGAAGGTGGCCAACACGTCTAGATCGCTGTCAGGCCGATCCTCGCCGCGCACGACGGAGCCGAACAGACGCACCCGCGTCACGCCGTAGCGCTTGGCGATCGCCAGGATTTCCGCGCGACGGCCACGGACCCGTTCGAGCGTCTTCATACCGCCCCCTCCCATGCAATCATAACCGCCCGGTGTGCCCGCGGGAACGCCTCGTCGCTCGGGCCGTAAGATGCCCCGATGGAGTCCGCCTGGGACATCGCCGTCGTCGGAGCCGGGGCCGCGGGGTTGGTCGCCGCACTCCGCGCCGCCGAACTCGGGCGGCGCGTCGTGCTGCTGGAGAAGAACGTGCGGGCCGGCGTCAAAATCCTGATGTCCGGCGGCACCCGCTGCAACCTCACTCACGCCACCGACAACCGCGGCATCGTCGCCGCCTACGGGTCGCCCGGCCGCTTCCTCCACTCCGCCCTCGCGGCTCTGTCCGTCGCCGACTCCGTGCGAATGTTCGAGGACGAAGGCGTCGCCACCAAGGTCGAGGAGACGGGCAAGGTCTTCCCCGTCAGCGACCGCGCGGCCGATGTCTTGGATGCGCTGCTGCGCCGGTTGCACCGCAGCGGCGCGACGCTCGCGCTCGGCGAACCGCTTACCGGGCTGCGGACCACGTCCGATGGATTCGCGTTGGCGACGCCAGCGCGGGAGATCGCAGCGCGGCGGGTGATCCTGACGACCGGCGGCCAGTCGTATCCCGGTAGCGGCACCACCGGCGACGGCTACCGTATCGCCGCCCAGTTCGGGCACACCATCGTGCCGCCGCGGCCGGCGCTGACGCCAATCGCAACGGCCGAGCCGTGGGTCGCGTCCCTGCGTGGGCTGACGTTGCCGGACGTGGCCCTGCGCGTCCTCGAGAACGGGAAGAAGCTCGATGGTCGCCGCGGGTCGCTGCTGTTCGCGCACTTCGGTCTGACCGGGCCCGTGGCGCTCGACGCGAGCCGGGTCGTCAGCGGGCACACCGCGCCGCGGTTGTTGACGGTCGAACTCGACCTCGTGCCCGATCGGTCGGAGCCGGACGTGGATCGCTTCCTGCAAGCGGAGTCGTTGGCGTCGGGCAAGAAGCAACTCGCCAACGTGCTGGCGACCCTCGTACCGCATCGACTCGCCGAGACGCTACTGACGCGGACGGGCCAGCCGGTGGATCGTAAGGCAGCCGGGTTGAGCAAGACGGATCGTCAACGGCTGGTGCAGGCGGTGAAGCGGCTGCTGGTGCCGGTGACGGGCACGCTCGGCTTCGGGAAGGCGGAGGTGACGGCCGGCGGCGTGGCCCTCGACGAGGTGGACTCGCGCGACATGCAGAGCAAGCGGCAACCCGGCCTGTACGTCGCGGGGGAATTGCTCGACCTGGATGGGCCGATCGGCGGGTACAACTTCCAGGCGGCGTGGAGTACCGGCTGGCTCGCCGGCACGCGGGCCGCGGGGGCGTGACAGGGCACGCTTCTGCGAAGCGTCGCGAACCGAAACTCTAGCCCAAATCCCAGACGACGACGCGGCCGGTGCTGCCGGCGGCGGCGGCGATCAGGCCATCCGGCGCGAACGCAAGGCCGTACACGCTGCCGACGCCCCAGTCAAAGCTCTGCCGCTGGTCGCCGCTCGTCGCGTCCCAGAAAATGACGCGCTTGTCCCAGCCGCCGCTGGCGAGCGTCCGGCCGTCCGGCGCAAACGCTAGCGCGCTCACGCGGCCCTTGTGCCCGGCCAGGGTCGTTCGCTCCTGCCGGTCCTCGACCGACCACACGCGCACCGACCAGTCCTCCGACGCCGCGACGAGTGAACCGTCCAGCGACAGCGCGACCGTGCCGACGCCGGTCTTCATCGGCGACAGCAGCGTGCGGTCGGGGCGGGTCACGTCCCAGGCAGTGACGCGACGGCCGCCGCCGGCCCAGGCGAGTTGCTTCGCGTCGGGCCGCGTGGCCACGGCCCAGACGCCCTGCGGCTCGCCGAGCTTGGAAGAGTGTTGCTGCGTCCGTGGGTCCCACACGACCAATTGACCCGGCTCGGCCGAGTTGATGCGGTTGCCGGAGGCGTACACGAAAAGGTTGCCGCCGTCGAGGAACCCGACGCCGGTCGCAGGGACCTGGTTATCCATGATGAAGGTGAACTTCCGGCTGTCGGCCGCCAGGTCCCACCAGCAGACTGTGGCGTCGGCCGACGCGGTCGCCAGCACGTCGGCGGTCGGGTGGAACGCCAGCGCGTGGACGGCCTTACCGTGCCCGGTCAGGATGCGCGGCGCGCCGCCGGCGGCCAGGTCCCAAACGCGGACGGTGCCGTCCTTGCCGGCGCTGGCGAGGCGGCGGCCGTCGGGACTGAACGCGAGGGCCAGCACGGAGGGCGGGTGGTCACCGAGGATGAACATTGCAACGTCCTGTCGAAACTCAACCAGCCCGGAGCGCCAGCGACGGGTCGTTCCGTCGCTGACGCTCCGGGCTGGTTGTGAACCCCCGCTACGCTTACGGCAGCGGCAACCCCTTGAACTCGAACTCGACGGGGTGCTGCGACGTGACCCAATTGTAGTAGGTCAGCTTGTACGGCTTGCCCATCGTCGCGTTCGGGCCTTCGCCGAACAGGAACGTGCCGGTCACGCTCGTTGGCGTTCCGGTGTTCCAGTTGAACCCGTGCGAGACGAACTTCTGGCCCTTCTCGTCGGTGATCTCGATCCGCTGGTGCAGCGAGTTCGTCCAGGTGTAGTCGTAATTGTTGGAGTCCTTGCCCGCCCGACGGGCCGTCATCGTCACCTGGTACGTCTTGCCGTTGGCCGCCTTTACGTCGTCGATTTCGAGCGTCACGTCCTTGCCCTCGAACTTCTGCTTCTTCACGCTCATGATCTTCTCGACGACGATCTCCGGCTTCTGCTCGGCCAGGAACGTGACCGGTACCGTGCCGCGGATCGCCTTGACGCCGCGGGCGTTGCCGCCGTGGCCGGCCAACTGCACCTGCGTCTGCAACATCTGGTTGCGATAGCCGTAGTAGCCGCTGTGGTACGTCTGGTACTGCCCCGACAGCGGCGTCGGCATCAGGCTGTTGTCGGCATCGTCGGCGGCGTAGGTCAATTTCGCCTGGCCCAGGCCCAACAGTGGGATGCGCGGCTCGGCCACGATGCTGAATAGGAACGTCAACGACTCGCTGCGGGTGCCGGGGGACAGTTGGTTGCGCGGCAGCGACGAGAAGGTCAGCGACTTCGAGTAGTTGAAGCTGACAGCCGCCAGCCGGAACGGGCCGCGGTGATCGACGTGCGGCACGTAGGCGTTCTGTGGGGTGAGCATCAACCCGGCCGAGCTATCGTAGTGCTGCTGGAGGACCAACCCGCCGGCCAGGCACAACTTGTCGAACGCCTCCCAGAACGTGACGTTGGTCGCGTCGAGCGAGACCACGTTTTGGCTGGTGCCTTGCAGTTCGATCTTGTAGCCGCTCTCGCGGGCCAGAGCGGCGATGGCCTCCTTGACCGGCACGCCGTCGAGCTTCAGCGTCACCCGCTTCGGAGCCAGGGCGATCGCCCGCTCGGCGTCGGCGATCAGTTTGGTCAGCCGGGTGCGGGCCTCCGGGTCTGGGTGCGGCTGGGCCTTGCGCAGGGCGGGCAGGTAGTCGTCGGCGCGTTCCGCGAGGGCCTTGGTGGCGGCCTCGCGGGTCTTGTAGTTGGCGTCGGCCAGTTGGGCGATGAGTTTCTCGACCGGCGGCGGGGTGGCCGCGGCCGCGGCCGGGGCTTCGGCCCACGCGGGGGCGGCCAGCCCCGCACACAGCACCACGGCCAGGCCGATACGGCGTCTCATGACGTACAACTCCGAGGTCGTCCCGCGCTTGCGAGTGTGAACTACCGTAGAGCATATCTCAACGGCGCGCGTGCTGGCAAGTGTTTCGCCGCCCGGCTTCGATTTGGCGAGGCCCTGCGCATGGAAAAGTATGCGCCCTGGGCAAGCAGTGTCTCATGGGCGGTTCGGCTCGCCCGACGGGGCGCTCCCTGCGTAAACTGTATAGCGGCGGCCCGACTCTCGGTACAGGATTTCCGACGCGATGGCATTCCTGCTGCTTCTGTTCCTCGTCGTCACCTCGTTCCCGCTGCCGTGGCCAGAGCCGCTGGTCGGCGGCGGGGTCGCCACCGGCCTCGCCGCCGCTTTTGCGAGCTGTCTCGGGCCGGTCGTCGGGGCGTTCGGCATCGCCTGGCGCACCCGCCGCCGGCTCCTCGCCAACCCGGCCGACCGCGAGGAGACCCTGCACGCCTACCACCGCGCCCGCGGCTACCACTTCTTCGCGACGATGGCCACCTACGCTCTGGCGCTGGGCGTTTTCGGTTGGGGCTGGGCCGTGCGCGAACTGCTCGGAGCCGCCACGCCCGACGACCTTCCACCGGGGGCCGAACTGGTGCAGATGGTTCCGTTCCTGGCCGCTCTCGTCCTGTCGTGGGCCGGGTTCTACACGGCCGAGCGGACCGCGACTGAGACCGCCGGCCTGAAACCGCGCGGTGGCCGCTGGGGCTACGTCGCGTTCCTCGCCCGGCAACACCTGGCGATGCCGGCCATCCCGCTGACGCTCATGCTCGTCCAGCAAGGGCTGTCGCGCGGTCTGCCGGAACTGACGCGGACCTGGCACTTCCACGCCATTTTGATCGTCATGGTCCTCGCCGTGCTGATCTTCGCCCCCTGGCCGCTACGGTTCCTACTGGGCACCGAACCGCTGCCTCCGGGGCCGCTGCGCACCCGGCTGGAAGCTGCGGCGAAGCGACTGCGGTTCCGCTACTCGAACATCCTCCTGTGGCACACCCGTGGCTGCGTGGCCAACGCGATGGTGGCCGGGCCGCTG
>CAZNSL010000107.1:0-10773 GCA_964574975.1 uncultured Alcaligenaceae bacterium
TCGAAAGCCTGTTCCTCGGCCACCACTCGACGGCGATCGTGGTCACGGACAACGTGAGCGTTGTGGTGCCCGTAGAGACCACCTATACCGCCAATGGCATGGAGTTCAAACTTGACGCCGCCTTCGTGGCCAAGCCCACGGGGAGCGAGCTGCTCTCCGACGCCGAGCGGGAGCTGACCGCGAGAGGAGACGGCACTTACTCTTTCACCGTTCCTGCCACGGCCGTCACCGCGGGCAGCGACGGCAACCTGCGCCGGGGAGTCAAATTCACTCCGTCGCCAATCCCCGCGCGTTTTGTCACGGCCTTCGCCGCCACGGACTTCACCGGCGGCACCGACACCGAGCTCAACGCCGAACTCATCAAACGCCTCCAGCTCGGCGTGGCGGCCAGGGTGATGCAAGGCCGCGTGAACATTGAAGCCCTGATCAAATCTCAAGCGCAGTTTGCCGACACCCTCCACTACTCCACCATCGGGTACGGCAACCCGGAGATGCAGCGGGATCAGCACTGGATCTTCCCGGTCTCCGGGGGCGGGCGGCTCGACATCTATGCCCGTACGGCAGCCAAGCCGACCACCACCACGCTCACCAAAACCGCCACGCTTATCGAAAAGCGCGGCACGGGCGGCGTGTGGCAGTTCTCCCTGGCCAAGACCGACGCTCCGGGCTTTTATGACGTTGTTGCGGTGCTTCTCCCGGACGACGACTCCGACGCCTCCGGATTCGAGATCTTGCTCGATCAGCGCGGCTTCGACCTCTCCGGGGACGGCGTCCTGCCGGACGTCCTCACCGCAGCCGAGGCGGCGTACACACGATTCCAAACCGCCGTGATCCAGTTCCTGGACACCGAAACCAACACGGCAGACCTGACGGTTGGCGATACGGCCGACTACGACGTCGTGGTCCGGGCCATGCCCCTGATCTCCGAACTGCAAGAGTTCTGCCGCGACGGCAAAGTCCGCAACCTCGCCTCGGACGTGCTCGTCAAAGCCGCGGTGCCGTGCTTCCTGAGCATCAACTGCGACATCGAACAAGCGGTTGGCGAGACCGCCCCCGACACCTCGGCCATCAAGACGGACATTGCGAACATCGTCAACAACATGGCGTTCCCCGGCCAACTTCACGCCTCGACCATCGCCGACGTAATCCACAACTATTTGACCTCGCGGCAAGCTGTTGGGCCGATCACCATGCACGGCCGGATCCGCCGCCCGGACGGCACATTCACCGTGGTGCGCAACACCCAGATTCTGACGATCCCCGATTCCCCCAGTTCGATGGTCACCGGGCGGACCGTGGCCCTCATCCTCGACACGTCGGACATCGGCATTAGCGTGGTGACTAAAGGATTTGAAACGAGCGACTAACCCGTGGCCTACACGTACCCAACGACCGTTTACGACGTCCCAACCAACCTGTTGGCCGCCCTCGGTACGTTCTGGATGTCGACCTACGCCGGCCGCGACCAGCTGGTGACCCACGGCCAGGCCATCGGGCAGATCGGCAACCAGGCCGTCGTGGACCTGTTGGAGACCATGGCCGCTCTGTCCCGCTTCACCGTGCCCATCTACCACCGCGACAACTGGTATGCCCTGCAGCTTCTCGAATCGACCCGGAACGACGCGCAGACCTCCCTCCCGGCCTTGGACACGGGACTGACTTACGACTCCGGGTTGGCCTACGACACGCCCCAGCGTGCCGTAGGTCACGCTTTCCCGCTCCCTGCCGATCTGGTCAGCGCCCCACTCGTCATGAACCGCTTCATCACCCCCTCGCTGACCATGACCGACGGCGTCGACTACATCATCAGCGACGGCGCGATCATCTTCCGCGACAACCCCTTCCTCGACGCACGGGTTGCCAAGCGGCCGGTCTTTGAGGACGGCGAAGCCACCGACCAGGAAGCCCTGCTCTGGGTCTTCCGCGGCAACTTCGACTGGCAGCAGGCCTATACGCAGTTCGGCTACGTCATCGGACTCAAGATGCGGTCGTCCGCGGGCTACCGCGACCTGATGAACGCCGTCTTCGATGCGATCGTCGGCGGCACCGCGCGCAACCAGCTGCTCACCGCGTTGTCCGCCATCACGGGCATTCCGCTGGTCAAGGAGACCACGGAAACGGTTGTGGACATCTGGATGGACAATACCGCCCGGCTCGTCATCACGGATCAACATGCGTACCGGTTCCACCGGGAAGCCACCGTGACCGTCGAAGTCGGAGACGTGGTGTCGGTAGGGGACAGTTTGATCGACGCGCTGGCCGTCTACGAGTTCAACCGCGGCGTCTGCCCGGACACCCTCCGGGCCCTCGCGGTGGACCGCGGCTTCCTGGCAAGCTGCCTCTACGGCGACCTGGTCTTTGAGAATCAGGACTTTCCGCTCACCGTCATCACGGACGACCCCAGTGGCTTCACCAAGCTCACCTGGCCCCTCGGCGGGCATCCATTGACCGTGGAGGCCTTTTTCGACGAGCTCCACGCACGCGGCGTCGCAGCGGCCGCAGAAGCCGATCCCTGCGACACGGCTACCCCTGTGACCTACCCCGGCGACGATTGCGACACCTTCACCGTGCAGCGCCGCAAGGGCACGCTGGCTCACCTCCTGGACCGGCGGGACAACCCCACCGGAGAACCCGTGGCCAGCAACCTCCCACGGACCATCAATCCACTGGAATTCTTGATCGCGAATGTGTTGCGCAACCATGCCTGGGCCGTGCGGATCTACATTCCGCACCTGGGCGAAACACGGCTCGGCTTGCACAACTTACGCTTCTTGCGGAAAATCATACCACCGCACACCGCCATGTTTCTCGTCATGGAGACATCGCCGCGAAGTGATACGGTGAGCAGTGCCGTGGAAGACCAGGTGACGACCTTCACGGGGGCGGAGACCTTGGTCGATTCGCTGACTCTGGGGACCGATCGTTTGCGGGCCCGCGTCGTATCTGGCTCTTGTTACTGAGGTTAGGAATGGCCGATCAGCTCAAGGATGGGCTTCGTCGTGGCAGCGTTCGCGGCATGCTAGCCGCGTTTGCCGTTACGCCCGCCGGCGCATGGGTGCCGCGCGGCCGCGTTCCGAACCAAATCCAGGACAGCTGGGGTTTCGCCGCAGCCATGTCGCTTGGCAGCGGCAATCGCGATTACCGTGTCCGCGGCATGTACATCGAATTCGAGAATGTCGACGACCCGGATGACGTCGTCACGGCTCCGACGTACGGGAAAGACGAGGGGATCGAATACTACGACGAGCTGTCCCTCTCGTCCGTGCGCGACTATCTCCGCGTCCCCTTGCTCACCGCGCCGCTCCTCGGCATCGCCGAGGGGTACGAAGACCAGTTCACCCCCGACGTATCCGGCAACGTTCTGACTTTCTTTGCGCAGTCGTCCGGGCTGCAGGGCATCCACGGCAAAACGTACAGCGACAGTGTGAACTCCAAAGTCTTCGGCGCCGCCTTGATCGTGGCGCCGGACTGGGACGACGCATCCAAGGACATCGTCGTCGCCCGCACCTACTTGGACCCGGCGGATCAGGTGCCCAAGATTGCGTCGGGGCAGGTGGGGATGAGCTGGGAGCTATTCTTCTTGCGACAGGAGTAATCGCGGTGCCTCGAAACTTTCAAAGCCGGGTGCCGCATGCCCAACATGGCAGCGCGCTGTCCAGCTCCAACGCCACGGCGGCGGGGCGAGCGCTGGAAGCCCGCACCAACTATCTCAAAGAGATCCTCGACAACATCGAGTCGCAACGGCTGCTGATCCACGATCACCAGGCGGTCGATCCCGACGTCGTGGAAACGCAAGCGGTCTACTGGAATCGCACGGAGCAAAGGTACGAGGCTGCACTGGCCGGGGCGGAAGTCCTGGATGGCGTCCTCTCTGCCACCGCAGCCAGCGACCCGATCGGGGTCGTGCTGCACAAGTACTCCTCGACCGACGCGCTGATCGGCATCCACGGGGTGACCAAGCTCACCACAGCCCAGTTGGCCAACCTGATCGACGGGGAAGCCATTCCGGGCCGGTACTACCTGTCTGGTACGACGGCCGGGAAACTTACCCGGCAACGTCCCCCCGTCACTGTGGCCGTGATCTATCTGCTCGGTCCGGCAAACGACTGCGAAACGGACTCCTGGATCATCATCGATCCCCATCCGCGAGATTTTCTCGAAAGCCATGTCCACCATCATTTCGAGTTAACGGCCCGCCCAGCGGGCACGCACGTTCCTCCCTCCATCGGGGAGGATCACGTCATCACCGATGGAGATTCCGACCTTCGTGGCTGGTTGCCGGCCGATCATGACGTCTTTGGCGGAACGGCCCCCGTGGGGGCTCACTTCGGCTACAACATCAGCGCCCATGAAGCGCTCTCGCGTGTCTGGCCGCCCATCCCGGCGGAAGCCGCCGTGCTGGAGATCTACCACGACTCCGACGCCTCGGTCCCGTTGGCGGGGCGGGTGCTGCCCGATTACGTGACGATCGACGCCAATGGCATTTGGTGGATGACCGACTGCTACGACCAGGTTCCCTGGCCGACGACGTTGGACACCACGGTCTCGTCGTCCTCGTCCTCGGAGTCCTCCTCCTCGGGCACATGTCTCACCGCGTCGATGCACATCATGCTCTCGTTCGCACGCATGACGTTCGCGACTGACAAAACGGTGGTCACCAGCTTAGAGCCCGACACGGACGAACCGATCGAGTTCGTCGACTGCAACAACGAAGTTGCCAAAGTCGGGGCCCTGAAAGCCCGGCTCAACGTCAACGCCATGCTCGCCGACGACGAGAAGTACGGCGCCCAGGTCCTCAAGACCATCGAGAACAGCAACCTCAAATTTGGCCGCGGCTACGTGGTCGAAGGCCTCACGGCGGGATCGGCCCGGGTGACGCTCAGCGGCAGCCGCACGCGGCTGAGCGATCTTGACGACGAGGATAGCGCCACACTGCATCAGGGGATTGTCGAGATCGACGTCGACGTCGATCCCTCGGAGCGAGAGATCTCCCCGGAGACGGTCAAGCTGAACGACACGCTCGATCGCGAGTACCGAGGGGCGCTGTACATCGGCTTCCCCGAGGATCGCGACAGCAGCATCCTTGCCCGATTCACCGTCCCCTACGGCACGGAAAGCACCACGCTCACCATCCGCGGCCTCCTCTTCGGCCTGGACGACGGGCCGTTCAGCGAAATGACGATGAGCTACACGAAGATCGTGAAGCCGACGGAATCGACGCCGACGCCCATCAGCGAGACGAGCACCACGATCGACTTCGATGTGGTGGCCCCGTCGACCGGGGTCGACGCCAACGAAGCGATCCTCGTGGACAGCGAGGAGATCACCGTGGCGGCAGGTGATACGATCTTCGTGACGCTGTCCCGCGCGGAAGACGCGTCACCAACTTTTGACGCGGAAATTGGGTTGATCCGGCTGACTGCCATCCTGGGGGGCTAAGGTGCCGGGCCGACATTTCAATCAACAGTGGCTGAACGCCAACGCCAACCGGTCCTATCCGCTGGCGGACTGGGGCACCAAGACGGATCAAACCGGAACCATCCGGATTCCGGATTCGTTCCTCCTGGCCTTCTTTTTGCCCGTGCACGCCGGGCTTGCGGTCGAACCCGACAAGTTCTACCTCAAACAGCTTGGCATCTATCCCACCGGGTACAACCTGACCATTGGCTACGACGATGGCTCCAGCTACCCCACGGTGGCCTCGGTCAACATCGCGAAAGCCGCCCATGCGGAGTTTCGCACCTACGCCGTGCCCGGCAGCGACGATTTCGACGACACGGTCGGGCGGATCGTCATTGGCAAGCTCGACGAGATCGACGAGCTGCCACCCGGGCTCTACACCTTCGCTCCCGCCGCCACGCCGTTGGATTCGGATACCGTCTGGCCCGTCATTCGCGGCATCACCGCCCTCACCGTCGTCAACGGCAGCGACCGCAGCGACCGCATCTACGGCGACGTGGAGCTTGTCGCGCAAGAGAACATGCGCATCACCGTGGTCGAGATTGAAGGAGAGCCAACCCAGATTCAGTTCTCTGCGATCTCCGGCGAGGGGCTCAATGAGTCGTGCGTCTGCGATGACGCGGAGGAAGAGGGCGATCCGATCCGGTTCATCAATGGCATTCCGCCCATGACGAACGGCAACTTCCGCATGGTGGGCAACGACTGCGTGGAGCTGGAACCCATCGTCAACGGCCTCAAGTTCACGGACGTGTGCTCCTCGCCTTGCTGCGGCTGCGAGAGCCTCAATGCCATCGCACGGCAGATCGATCGCTTCGCCGACGGGGCGACCACGCTGCAAAATTTCGTTGGCTCGCTGACGAGCAAAGTCGACACGCTGACCGGAGTGTTACTGGCCAGCAAGCTCAACACCGGAAGCTGCATCGAGTGTTAAGTGTTTCCACGTTCGTTTTTTCCCGGCGGGTATTTCACTTCACTGTTTTGGCCGGGGGGTCCGAGCAGTGGTGGATGCCCGCCCTTTGAATACCATCCTCGCGGCCGCGAAGGCATCGCGGTCGTGCAGCCTCCCGCCTACGGAACCGATTTCCCGCTGGTGACGCCGACCGAAGACGTTCGCTACCTCTTCGCCGACTTCCAGCTCACCTACGAAGACCCGGCCGACTACGACGACACGCTCGTACCCTGGACGCCGCCGTTCCGCATTGAACGGCTTCGCGGGTTTGGTTGTGAAGGCAGCTTCGCGGATGTACCGCCCCACGACGCGGACCTTCGCATCGTGGATGCCGATGACCGTTTGGTCTTTGAATCCTCCACCTCCGACACCTTCCTGGCCCGCGAGTGGGGGCCGCGGCACTTCCTCTATGAATGGCGGCACGAGACGATCACGTGCAAAGTGGTGATTCACACCAAGTGGTCGCCTGACGACGACCCCGCCCCACGGAACTACCCCAAAGACTGGGAGCCCGCCAACGCCACGCTCGACGCGCGCTGCATCCTGCGGCAGCCCAAGCGCGTCAAATCCGTCACCGTGCTACTCACCTCGGTGACGCAAGGCCCGATCGACTTCGTGGCAGGTTACAACATGCTGCTCGCAGATGAGCCCGTCCGCCGCGGCCAGCGCGCCACGACGCAGATCCAGTTCTCCGCTACGCCCGGCGCCGGCGATGGCGTGTATCCCGACTGCACCGTACCGCCGCTGTACATCCGCACGATCAACAATGTTCCCCCGGCGCGAGGCGGCAACTTCAACCTCGCCGCGGAGGGCTGCTATTACTGGCGGCGGCCGCTCAAGGAAATCGACGGTAGTTACCAACCGTGGGTCTCCCTCTACCCCTACAGTTCGGTGGAAGTCGGGCTGCCCAGCAGCGATGCGGGCACGACCAAGGACGCGCTGGGATGGCCGACCGACGACAACCGCCGATATGCCCACTTGCAGTTCGGCAACGACTGCCTGGCGTGCTGCGACTGCGACGACTATGTCGAGGTGGCGCAGTACCTCAACCGGGTGCGGAACCGCTACGCCGCCTCGGCAGCGGATGCCAATGCCGCCCGTGACGCCTACAACGCGGCGGTGACCAGCTACGAAGAGGCGGCCAGCTGCTTCCAACGACAGCCGCTGCGTCTCAACATGCGGCCTCAGACGTGCCCCTCGCTGGATGTGGTGCTGCAGTTCTGCAACACCACCGGCGAGTGCATCAACAACCTGACGCTCGAAGCCGATTTCACTGGCTCAGGAGGCACCGCAACTCAAGCAGCTGGCTTTACTTACATCACCGGCCGCAGCTACCATCCGCGCCGCGGCACCCCGCTCACCACCCCCTACTCCATGGCCGGAACCTGGCCGGTCTTCACGGCGAACTGGCCGCTGGTCCGCCCTCGCGGCTCGGTCCACGTCCGCTTCCGCCTGGTCTTTGGGGCCTGCGTGCCGTACACCGTCCACGCGGAATTGACCGGGAAGATCGCCGGCAACCCGATTATGATTACTCCTGCCGGCGGCGGGGATGAAGAAGAGGCTGCTGACAACGCGTCGGCCGTGCTGCGATGTCCGAGCACGGTCACCTACGATCCTACTACTTGCTCCTAGGCGCTATGTCGATCCGCAACCAGAACTGGTACAACCTGCAGGCGTCGCGGCAGTACCCGCTCGCTGACAACGCGACGACGACGGACGACGCCGGCAATCGGTTGCCCGACGACCTTTTGGTGGACTGCGTCCTGCGCTGGCCGCGAGAGCTGGGCCAGTATGCTTTTCTCAGTGCGATCACCGTCACCCCCAACCTGGCCACTGCGGTCTTCATGGCCACGGACGATTACGACTCCCCTGCGGCGTCGTTCGTCCCGCTCGCCGCCGTGACCGTGGCACAGCCCGTAACGCCGCACACCCATTACGCCGTCCAGGCCCTCACTCCGGGGGTCGGCGGCTTTGTTGTGTTTGAAGACTTGCGCGAAACGTTCATCGGCCGCTTCTCCTCCCCCCGGCAAGGGCTGCTCTGCCCCAAGTGCGCGATTCCGTACCGGGAGTTACCTGTCACCTCGCTGCGCAAACACAACCGTGTCGATGGGCTGGTCGACCTGGTTCGCCTCTTGCCGGGCCCCGACATCACCATGACGCGAGAAGAGATGGAGATTGAAGGCGAGCTTCGAGAGGCCCTGGTGCTTCGCCTGGCGGGAAATGCAAGCCGCAACTTGTTCAAGGACTACATCGGCCCCTGCGGGGCCCGCCCGGAGAGCCAGAACTGCAACCGCGACGCCGTACAGAGCATCGCCGGCGTCATCCCGGATTGTGACGGCAACATCAACATCACGTTCTCTGGGCTCATCAACGGCACGATTGACGACTGCCACACCGTGATCGAACACCCCGCCGGGATTGAGGACGTCTGCCCGGCCCGCGGCGAGCACCATGAGGGAGAAGACGGCTGCGATACCGAAGACAGCTCCCTGTCGTCGGATTCCACGTCGAACAGCTCCGATAGCTCCGCAGCGTCGGAGTCCAGCGTCTCCTCGGCAAGCGAGACGCCGTGCGGCTTCTTGCCCGACAACGTGACCGAGCTGTTTGACGACATTGACTTCCCGCCGGACAACTGGGAGATCATCAGCGGGGATTGGGAATTCCGCGGCTACGACAGCGTGGAAGAGGTGACGCTCCCGGACCAGTCCTTCACCGCGACCTCCCTGGCGGTTGAGAACATCGCGCTGCTCAACTACTGTTCCAACTCTCTGGGAAAGACCGTTCGGACGCAGTTCAAGTTGAGCGAGACAGGCTTCACCAAAAACGCGGGCATCATCGTCAATTACCGCGAAGTCGATCCCCTCTCTCCGGGCAACCCGACCTATTACACCGTGCTCGCGGACTACGACAACGCGAAGTTCACGATCTACCGCTACTCCGGCGGCTCGCAGATCATGGAAGCCCAGGCGACGCTGCTGGAAACGTTGACCCTGGACGAGTGGTACGAGATTGTCGTCACCATTACTGCATTCAGCCCCACGCTGACGCTCATCAACGCCACCCTGACCAACATCGAAGACGGCACCTGGACCGGGGCATCGGTCGGCATCTCCACCACTCGGTATCTCCCCGACAACGGGCAGTTCGGCATCACTGCTCGGCTCTCCGAAGCCAGCTTTGCGTTCTTTGAGAGCTTCCCGACATGAGCACGCGAATCCTATTTCCGGAGTTTCGCGACGAGTTCTCGACGACGTCGTACCCCTTCGTGGACGGCGCCACGCGGCTCTCGAACACCGGCATTCAGCTCCCGGCCGATGCGTTCCTGGACGCGTCGCTCTACCCCATTGGCATCGTCAGCAAGCTGTACCTGGCGAAGATGGTCGTGCAGGCGCGGTTGATTTCCCTGACCATTCGCGACGCCCGCGGGCAGGATCGCGCATATGGGTACTTCGACCCGCTCAACCAGCCCGAAACCATTTCCATGGTGGACCCCTACGGCCGCCCCGCAGGGGTGCTTGTCTCCACCGTGTCGGGGCTGGCAAGCTTCGGCGCCTGGCCGCTTGGCGAACACACCTTTGCCGCCACGGCCACGGAGTTCGTGGCGTCGTGTGTTATCCCCACGCCAGAGGTCGGCGTGCGAGGCGTGCTCACGGCGGACGATACGATCATGGCCGGCGACGTTTGGCTGGTCGGCGACGACGGGGTGGTGCTGCGGCCAGACGGAGAGCACACGGTTCGCGTCGACATCGTGGGCGACCCGTTGTTCCGGCGGCGGCTTTGCGAACCACTGGAACTGTTCAAGACGCCGCGGTTGCTAAAAACAATCAACAACTGTCCGCCAGATGCCTTTGGCGGCTATAACATAACCGTCGGCGATCACGCCAATTCCCAGACGGTGCTGCGCTTGCGTCCGGATGATGCAGGCGCCGGGTTGGTCATCGAGCTCGTGGGCAAAACGATTCGCGAATAACGAGGGGCACGGATGGCCCGGCACGGATGGTACAACGCGAATATGCACCGGGACTGGCCCTTCGTCACCCGGCTGTCGCCGCTCGCCTACGACGACCCGGATGACTCCCTTTCCAGCAGCCTCAGCCTCGCCAACGAGATTGACCTCCCCCGCAGCGTGATCGTTGACTTCGGCGCGATCATTGGTGTTGGGACGCCGTTCAACTCCGCCCACCACTACGTTTACCTGTCCAGCATCTCTCGCAACGGCGATGCGATCAGCTTCGAGTTTCGCGTCCACGGCGGCGATGACACCTCGCCGCTGACGTTCACGCGAAGCCTCACGGAGGCCGAGTTTATCACTGAGTGGAAATACGACTCGCTGTCCGAGGAGAGCGAAAGCAGTGCCAGCAGCA
>CAZNSL010000108.1:0-4074 GCA_964574975.1 uncultured Alcaligenaceae bacterium
CCGGCAACGTCATGCTCGGCCAGTTCGGCGAGACGCTCGTCGTCGATTGGGGTCTCGCCAAGGTGACCGGGCGAGCCGGGAGCGTCAGCGACCGGAGTGGCGACGCGACGCTGCGGCCGCGCTCGGCCGGCGCGTCCGACACAATGGCCGGCCAGACGCTGGGCACGCCGTCGTACATGTCGCCGGAGCAGGCCGACGGCCGCGCGGCCGAACTGGGGCCGGCCACGGACGTGTACTCGCTCGGGGCGACGCTCTACGAGGTGCTGTGCGGCCGCGCCCCGCTCCAGGGCGCGACGCAGGGCGAGTGGCTGGAGCGGGTGCGAACCGGTCGCTTCGACCGACCGCGGACGGTACTGCCGGCCGTGCCGCCGGCCCTGGAAGCAGTGTGCCTGAAGGCGATGGCGCTTGCGCCGGCGGATCGGTACGCCTCGGCGCTGGACGTAGCGCGGGAGGTCGAGCGCTACTTGGCCGATGAGCCGGTGGCAGCGTACCGGGAGCCGTTCGGGGCCCGGATGCGGCGCTGGGTGCGCCGGCACCCGCGACTGGTGACGGCCATCGGCCTTGCGCTACTGTTCGGTTCGGTCGGCCTCGGGCTACTCGCCTGGCAGCGGGAGCAGGCTCGGCGAGCAGTGGCGGTGGCGCGAACGCGGACGCGGGAGGCGTTCGACGCGATGGTCTCCGGCGTCACCGGCGAAGTACTGACCGCGCAGGCGGTACTCTCGGAGGAGCAGAAGACGTTCCTGCGAAACGTGCTGGCGTACTACGAAGAGTTCGCGGCCGAACCGGGCGACGACCGCGCGGGCCGCGAGCGGCTGGCGGCGGCCCACCAGCAACTTGGATGGATCCGCTACCGCCTCGGGCAGCGGGAAGACGGCGTGGCCGTCTACCGCCGCGCCGTGGCGTTGTACGGGCGGCTGGCAGCCGATGACCCCGGCGTGGCCGAACACCGCAAGGGCCTGGCCCTGTGCCGCAACCGCCTGGGCGCTCTGCTGACCCGACTGGGGCGGCGGCAGGAGGCGGAGGTCGAATACCGCGCCGCCCGGGCCGGATTTGAAGCGCTGGCTGCCGAACACCCCGGCTCGGCCGACTACCAACGCGAGTTGGCCCTGTGCCGCTACAACCTGGCCGGCCTGTACGCCGAGTTGCTCCGGCGGCCGGAAGCGGAGGCCGAATTCCGCGCCGCCATAACCTCGTATCAGGCGCTGACCGCCGAACACCCCGGCGTGCCCGGTTACCAGCGCGAACTGGCCCTGTGCCACAATAACCTGGGTGGCCTCCTCCGCATCCTGGGCCGGTGGGAGGAGGCGGAAAAGGAACTCCGCACCGCCCAAGGTTTGCAGGAACAACTCGTCGCCGCCCACCCCGAAGTGCCCGACAACCGCCGCGACCTGGGCCGCAGCCACAACAGCACCGGCAACCTGTTCGCCAGCCGGCGACAGTGGTCGCGGGCCGCGGTGGAATACCGCGCCGCCCAGGCCGAGTACGACAAGCTGGTCGCCGAGCGTCCCGGCGTGCCCGACTACCGCGCTGACCTGGCCCGCAGCCGCAGCGGCCTGGCCACCGCGCTGGCCGGCCAACGCCAGTGGCCGGAGGCGGAGGCGGAATTCCGCGCCGCCCTTGCCGCGTACGACTCGCTGGTCGCCGCTCACCCGGCCGTGCCCGAATACCGCGGCGAACGGGCCCAGGTCCGCAACAACCTCGGCGACCTGTTCGCAAGCACGGGTCAGGGGCCGAAGGCGGAGGCAGAGTTCCGCGCCATCCGAACCGAATACGAAGCCCTGGTCGCCGACTACCCCGATGTGCCCGAATACCGTTCCGGCATCGCCCGCAGCTGCTACAACCTGGGCAACGTCCTCATGGCCCTGGGCCGGAACTCCGACGCGGCCGCCCAATTCCGCGCCGCCGCGACCGCGTTCGAGGTCCTGGCCGACAAGTCCCCCGCCATGCCCGACTACCGCCAGGGCTTAGCCCGCAGCCGCACCAACCTGGGTTTAATTCTCTCCGGCCCGGGCGGTGACCCGAAGACCGCGACAGCCGAGTTCCGCGTCGCCCTTTCCGTGTGGCAGAAGCTGGTCGCCGTCTTCCCCACGAATCCGCTCCACCGCAGTGACTTGGCCCGCTGCCGCACCAACCTGGCCGTGGTGCTCGACAAGTTGGGCCAACGAGACGAAGCGGAAGCCGAGTACCGCGCGGCCCTGTCCGTGCAGGAGAAACTCGTGGCGGACTTCCCGCAGGTGCCGGACTTTCGGCAAGACTTCGACAGAACGCTCGCCGGCTACAGTGGATTGCTCGCCCGCCAGGGCAAGGCCCGCGATGCCGCGGCAACGGCCGAGAAAGCCCTGACCGGCAAGACCCTGTCCGCCGTCATGCTCTACGACTGCGCTTGCGCCTTCGCATTGGCATCCGCCGCGGCCGGCAACCCCGACGCCGAGCGCCACGCTGGCCGCGCCGTCGAATTGCTGCGGCATGCCGTCGCCGCCGGCTACCGCGACGTGCCGCACCTGCTCCAAGACGCCGACCTCGCGGCCCTGCGACGCCGCGACGACTAGGCGGCGCTACTGTGGGACCTCGCGGACGGGCTACCCTGACGTTGCCAGCCCGGAGCGCGAGCACGGGTCGCACGAACCCGTCGCTGGCGCTCCGGGCTGGCGGGAGTGCATTTGTTGTTGACCATCCACGAAGCTGCCGCCGCGATGCGCCGCGGCGAACTCACGCCCGTCGAACTTCTCGACCAGTGCCTCGGCCGCATCGACCGCTACGAGCCGGCCGTGCGCGCCTGGGTCGTCGTCGATCTCGACGGGGCGCGCGAACAGGCCGAGCGGCTGACGGCCGAACTGAAGCGCGGCGAGGACCGCGGGCCACTGCACGGCATTCCCATCGGCGTCAAAGACATCATCGACGTGTTCGACCTACCGACCGGCTGCGGCTCGCGGCTGTGGGCCAATAGCGTCGCTCGGCAGGACGCGGCGTGCGTCAAGCGGTTGCGGCAGGCCGGGGCGGTCGTCCTCGGCAAGACGGTGACGACGGCGTACGCTTACCTCGACCCGCCGGCGACGCGCAACCCGTGGAACCTGGAGCGCACGCCGGGCGGCAGCAGCAGCGGCTCGGCGGCGGCGGTGGCATGCGGCATGTGCCTGGCGGCCCTGGGCACCCAGACGGTCGGCTCGCTGACGCGGCCGGCGAGCTACTGTGGGGTGTGTAGCCTGAAGCCGACGTATCTCCATGTACCCACGGATGGCGTGTTGCCCCTCGCGCCGACGCTCGACCACGTCGGCGTCATCGCCCGCAGCGTGGCCGATCTGGCCACAGTGGGCAACTACCTGACCACAGACGACGACGACTTCCGGGTCGGGATGGAGGAAGTCGATTGGATCGACTCGCGCCGGCCGTACCACATCTTCACGCTCGGCCCCGAAGCGCTGGACCGGGCCGAGCCGGCCATGCGAACTGCCTTCGACCACGTCGTCCAATCGGTCACGAACCACGTCCGCTGGGTGCCGTTCGCGCCGACGGCCGCGACGGTGGAAATCCCCCGCCACCTTCGGGCGATCCTGGCCGTGCAAGCCGCGGCCTACCACGGCGACCGACTCCGCCGGCACCCCGACGACTACCCGCCGAAGATCCGCGACCTTGTGGAGGCAGGCGGGCGGATGTCCGCCGTCGAGTACGAGCGGGCACTCGACCACTGGCGCGGCGCGTGGACGACGATGGACCGCACCTTCTTCCACGACAAGATGCTCATGACGCCCGCAGCGACCGGCCCGGCCCAGGCCGCATCGACGACCGGCGATGCATTCTTCAACGCACCCTGGAGCTACACCGGCCGGCCGACGGTGTCGCTGCCGGTCGGCCGAGACGAGAACGACCTGCCGTTAGCGGTGCAGTTCGTCGGCAATGACGAGGTGAGTTTGTTCGCTACCGCCGCGTGGTTGGAGCGCGAGGTTGCGTACGACATGCGGCTGCCGCCGGTTCCGACAGCCCCGTGACGCGAGTCCGAGCCGGAAGCGGGGGGGGGGGCCCCCCCACCCCGGGGGGGGGGGGGCCCCGAACCGCGGGGGCGACACGAGCGGCGGG
>CAZNSL010000108.1:4084-6431 GCA_964574975.1 uncultured Alcaligenaceae bacterium
TCCCCCCCCCCCCGGCCCGCGCCCCCCCCCCGCCCGGGGCGGCCCCGCCCCCACCGCCGGGGGCCCGCCCCCCCCGCTTCCGGCTCGGACTCACGTCGCGGGTGGGTCAACTCGTCGCCGGGGCCGCCACCGGCAGCGCGAACTCCAGCGCCGCCACCGGCTGGCGCTTCAGGCCGATCGTCAGCGTGCCCTGCACCGGCTGGCCCGGCGGCCAGTCCGGCGGCACCGCCACGTTGAACAGCGTCGCCGCCGATAGACCCTTCCACTCGACGTGCGCCAACGGCTTCGCCACGTCCGGCCCATGTAGCGACAGGTGCAGGCCCACCGGCGCGCCGCGCTCGACCTTGCCCGGCACCTCCTGCGTGCCGCGCCAGTCGGGCAGTGCCCGCGCCTGGCTGCTGCGGTTGGCGTGGTGGACCACTACCTGCACCGCCACCGCCTCGCCCGGCAACACGCCGCCCGGCGTCAGGAGCGTCACCGCGATCGGGTCGGCCGACGGCGTCCAGAACGCCAGCGTCCGGCCGAGCCGCTGCCAGACCGATGACTCGCGATCCGGCATGGCCGCCAGTTGCGCCTTCGGGGCGGACAACGGCACCGGTGGGTAATACGGCTTCGCTTCCGGCGCGAACATCCGCGAGTCCGACGGCGGCGGCGGCACGGCCGGCGGCTCGTCGTCCTTGCGCAGCACCTTCGGCAGCGGCGTCGTCACCGGCGACGGCACCCGGTTCAGTCCCGACAGCGACGCGCTGGACGCACGGCCGAAGCCGATCGACGACGACCCGCCCGGTCGCGGCGTCCGCGCCGGGGAGCGCACGCCCAGAAACGGCGGTTCGCCGGCGGCCGGCGGCGGTCGATGGACCACCGACTGCCGGGCCAGCGGCAGAAAGGCGTTGATCAGTTCCTCGATGGTCGGGAAGCGGTGGTCCGGCGGCTTGGCCATCATCCGCTCGACCGTGGCTACCAGGGCCGGCGGCACGCTCGGGTTCAAGCCCGCCAGCGGGTACGGCTGCTCCGCCTGGTGGGCGACGATCTTTTGCGAGGCCGAGCAGTCCGGGAACGGTGCCCGGCCAGTCAGCCCGTAGTAGAGCGTGCCGCCGAGGCTGTACTGGTCGCCGCGCACCGAGCGGGGGCCGGAGCCGGTCAGGCTTTCCGGGCTGGCGTAGTCGAGCATGTTGCAGGTGGCGTTGGCCGCCGAGAGCGTGTCGACCACCGACTCGCCCTCGCCCTCGGCGAGCATCGCGCCGACGCCGAAATCCAGGAGCTTCGCTTGCCCCTCGGCGTCGATCAGCACGTTGGACGGCTTGATCAGCCCGTGGCTGACGCGGTGCCGCTCGCACCACTGAAGGGCCTGCGCGAGTTGCACGCCGATCAGGGCCGCCCGCGCCGGCGGCAACAGCCCCTCGCGGCGGACCAAAGCGTCGAGCGTCTCGCCCTCGACGAACGGCCAGACGAGGTAGTGCAACCCGGCGGATGTGCCGACATCGACGAACGGCACGACGGCCGGGTGCGGCTCCTGCGGAAATGCCTGGAGGCGGCGGCGGGCCGAGCGCACGTTCCACTGGCTGCGGGCGGGCAGGACCTTGACGGCGTACGGCCGGCCATCGGAGCGGCCGGCGGCGCGGTAGACGGTCCCCAGGCTACCCGTGCCGACCGCGTCGAGCAGAACGTACGGCCCCAGCACCAGCCCGCGGCCGGAGCCTTCCAGGAGCCGCGTCGCCTGGAAGGCGGTGAGCCGGCCGAGGCGCACCAGGTGTTCGGCGAGCGCGGTCGCGTCGGCGTAGGGGTTCTCAGCCTGGAACTCGGCGACGACCGGGTCCAACTCGGTGCGGTCGCTGAGGTGACTGTGTGCGATCTCGGCAACCAGCCACTCGCACGAGCCGACATCGTTCGGCGTCATGGGGAAAAGCTCCCAAGGACGGGTGAGGTCCGGTGCGGCGTGCGAGGAGGGGGGACCGCGAAGGTAGGTAGTGCATTTGTACCATGCCACCCGCCAGGGTGCCAAGGGGTCGGCGGGGATTTTTCGGCTCCGGCGCAAGAAGTCGGCCGCTCGGCCGTTGTCCTGCGTGAGTCGACGCGCGGCGTTCATGGCCGGCTGGGGATCGTCCCTCGGCCCTACCGGGGTGGCGTCGCGGCGACTCGCGGACCAGGGAAGGGGCAGTCCGCTGGCGGTCCCTCGCCGTCGCAGGACGCGGCGGCGGGGGGCCCATCCGCGACCACAACGCCCGGCCGGTGGCCGCCGGTCGGGCTGACCATAGCGGCGAGCCCGGGGCGGGCGGGCCCGGGGGGGTTTAGGCCACCCGGGGCGGAGGCACCCCCCGCCCCCGCACGAGGGGGCGTACCCCACCCG
>CAZNSL010000108.1:6441-9203 GCA_964574975.1 uncultured Alcaligenaceae bacterium
CGCGGGGAGCGCCAGCGCCGGGTGGGGTTCCGCACGCGGGGCGCGCCCGCTCCCGGCTCGCCGTCATTCGAGCGCTTCCCGCAGCCGCCGCACCTTGTCGGCGCAGACGCGGCCGCCGCGGCCGCCGTCGCAGGCCGCCCCACGCACGGCGAACCAGTCCGGACGGAGCGGCTTCAACCGCTCGATGGCCGCGAGGTCGAGCGAGCCGGCCAAGGCGACCGGCACGCCGGCGGATCGGCAGAATTCCAGCAGCGCGCCGAGATATTGGGCCGACACCACGTCGAGCAACGTCCGACCGTCTTTGACGAACGTGTCGATCAGAAACGCGGCCGCGCGGCGACTCGCCGCCTTCAAGGCGACGAAATGCAGCAACGGCGAGTCCACCTCGTCGCAATCGGCGTAGCCAGCGAAGACCGCATTCGGCGGCGCGTCGTCGAGGGCGCTCTGCCAATCGCGCCCTTCCCAGCCGGCCAGACCCCACTTGACGTATTCGAGCGCCACCGGCGGCAAGGCGATGGACTCGCCCAACTCGCCGAGCGCGGCGCTGACCGGCACGCGCCCGGCGACGGCCCGCACGACCTCGGCGATGACCGCGTCGTCGGCGCGGCCGAGGGGGCCGCGGTCGGGTTCCTTGACGTCGATGAGATCGGCCCCGCCGGCGAGCGCGGCGAGCGCCTCGGCGGCGTCGCGGACGCTCACCAAGAGTCGCGGTCGCGGCGGCATTCGGATACAGTATGGACAGGAGGATGTGCCATGTCCGCCGTGCCGAAGGTGTTACTGACGCCGCAGGAGTACCTGGCCCGCGAGCGCCGGGCCGAGTTCAAGAGCGAGTACTACCGTGGCGAGATGTTCGCCATGGCGGGGGCGAGCAAGGAGCATTGCCGCGCGAAGGACAACCTCGCCCGTGTGGCGGGGAACCAACTCGTGGGCGGCCCCTGCGAACTTTACACCAGCGACATGCGGGTCAAGGTCAACGCCACGGGGCTGTACACCTACCCGGACATCGTCATCGTCTGCGACAAACCGCAGTTCGAGGACGCCGACGTGGACACGCTGCTGAACCCGCGGGCCGTCGTCGAGGTACTGTCCGACTCGACGGAGAAGTACGACCGCGGCACCAAGTTCAACCACTACCGCCGGATCGCGTCGCTCCTGGAGTACGTCCTCGTCGCCCAGGACCGGCCGCTGATCGACCGCTACGTCCGTCAGCCCGATGGGACGTGGGTGCTGACCGAATTCGAGGGCCTCGGCACCACGTTCGAATTCGCCAGCGTGTCGGCGCGGGTGCCGCTGGCGGAGATTTACCGCGGCGTCGAGTTCCCCGAGACGCCGCTGCGGTGACGGGCGGCGGGCGGTTCACGCCCGGCCCTGACTACCTGCACCGCGTCGGCGAACCGCTCGCCCAGGCCGGCCCGGCGCGATTCGTAGAAGTCGTAGCCCTCGTCGAACTCGGCGCGGGCCTCCGGGTCGAGGACGACCGGGAAGCTCACCGCTGCCACCGTGCCCGCGCCGCGGCACGCACGTCATCCCACGGTACGCCGCGGGACGGGTCGGCATCGGCGAGCGCGGCCCGGCGTTCGAGTTCGGCCCGCAATTCCGGTGAGACCGGCTGCCTCTCGACGTGGTCGGCGAGGCTGTCCCATAGGGCCTGCGCGAGTGCAAAGCGGTCCTCGGGGCTGAGGCTATCGACGCCCAATTCTTGCAGCGTTGGCGGCACGGCACGCCCTCCTGTCGGCGTCAGCATACCACGCGCGGCGTGCGCTCGCTAGACTGTCCGCGCGATCGCGTCGGCCAGGGCCGACGCTGCCGGCGGGTGGCGGCGCAGCCACAGCTCCGGCTCGATCAGCTCCAGTTCCATCACCGCGAATCGGCCGTCGTTGTCGCGTACCGCGTCCACCCGGGCGTACGCCGGGAGCGGGCGGCACGCGGCCACCGCGCGCTCGGCCAACTCGACCTCCTCGGCCGGCGGCTCGTGGGCGTGCAGGGTGCCGCCGTAGTCGTCCTGCACGCGGAAGTCGCCGCGCGCCGGCACCTTGCGGACGGCATGGCTGAACCGGCCGTCGATCGCCACCAGCGATACCTCGCCGCGCGTCAGCACGTCGGTTTGGAACGGCTGCACGATGAACGACTCGGTAGTCAAGAGCGGCCGCACGATGGCGTCGATGTCGCCGGCGTTCGCGCGGCTGACGCGGTAGGTATGCCGGGCCGCGCCGGAGACGCACGGCTTGACGATGGCGTCGTCCCACCCGGTCGCGGCCAGGATGTCGGGCAGCTCGTCGGCGCTGCCGCGTTCGAGGAAGCGCAGCGGCACAACGGGCACGCCGCGGGTCGCCAGGTCGGCGAGGTAGTGCTTGTCGGCGTTCCAGCGGACGGTTACCGCATCGTTGCAGAGCCGCGTTTGTCGTTCGATACGGTCGAGCCAGGTCGAGAACTCGGCGAAGCGGTCGAAGTAGTCCCACGTCGAGCGGAACGCGGCGCAGCGGAACTGCGACCAATCGACATCGGGCCGCGACCAGTCGATGCGCACCGACGACAAGCCGCTCGCGCGCAGGGCGTCTTGCAGGTGACGGTCGTCGGCGAGGATGTTGCCGAAGTACCAGTCGTCCGCGGCGGCGGTGGGGGCCGTGTAACGCCGCTCGGTGAGGAGGGCCACGTCGGCCCGAACCGTCGTCATCGGTCGTCCCTACGCCGATCCAACTCGGTGGGGGGGGGGGGGGGGGGGGGGGGGGGGGGGGCGGGGGGGGCCCCGCGGCAGGCGGGGG
>CAZNSL010000108.1:9213-10694 GCA_964574975.1 uncultured Alcaligenaceae bacterium
ACCGGAGTCCTGGAGCACTCCAAGACTCCGGTCGCTCACGCTCCCGGCTCGCCACCGAGTTATATCGCCCCGGCCGGCCGTCGTCACCGGCTCGCGGACTTCGCCGGCGGAGCCTTCAGGGCGTCCAGCTCCTTCTGCACGCCCTCGGCTGCCTTCTTCAACTCGGCCAGCCGCTCCGCGTCGCCGCCGGACTTCTCGATCGCCTTCTTCAGCGCCATCGCGTGCGCCGTCAAGAGAGCGTGGTCGGCCGGCACCGCCACGTCGGGCTTCACGCCGGTGCCTTCCCAGTTCGTCTTCGTCACCGGGTTGATCGAGCGGGCGAACGGCACGCCGACGCCGAAGTGGTCGGTCACGCGGAAGCCGCGCGTCGGGTGCGCCCCGCCGCCGGTCGTCTCGCCGACGATGGTCGCCCGCTTCTGCGACTGAAGGTTGTACGCGAACTCCTCCGCCCCCGAGAACGTCCGGGCGCTAGTCAGTACGTACACGTCCTTGCCCACCAGCTTCTTGCCCGGCAGCACCGGCAGGCTCCAGAACTGCTTGGTGCTGTCGGTCGAGCGGGTGTAGATGTCGTTGAGGTGCGTCGAGTTCTCGAAGAAGTAGCTGCACAGGAGGATGACCCCGCCCGGCGAGCCGCCGCCGTTACGGCGCAGGTCCACGATTACCGCGTCGGAGTTGGCCAGGAAGGTCATGGCCGCGGCCGCCGTGTCGCCGAGCATCTCCGCCGGTACGAATTCCTTGAAGTCCAACAGGCCGACGTTGCCGGCGAGCCGTTCGACCTTCGTGAAGGCGAAGTTCTCGCGGGCCATTTCCTCGCGTTCGCGCTTCAACTCCTCCGGCGTCGGCGGGCGGTCGGGCTGCTGCGGCCGCGGCGTCGACGAGAACCGGACGCGCAGGTGCTTGTCCTTGCAGACTTCGCGGAGGTCCTTCGTCAGCGCCTGGGCGAACTGCCGGCCACTGGTGATGCCGTCGTACTGCTTGGCGGCGTGGCGGCCGCGGAGGTCCTCGGCCATCTTCTTGCCGACTTCGGGGAAGACGTAGTGGGCGGCCACGCGCTCGGCGACGCCGTCGATGACGGCCTGGCGCTCGGCGGCGTCGATGGTGCGGTCGGGGCCGGGCGGCTGCTGAGCCAAGACGGGCGTCACCGCGATGCCGGCGGCGATGGAGGCGGCCAGGGCGAACCGGTGGAGAATCGTGCGCATGAGACACCTCGGGGTTGGAATTCGATCATCGCGCCCGCCGCGCTCGCGGCTGGCACAAACCGTGGAGCAACAAATCGGCGACCCGGCCGACCTTGGCTTCGACATCGACGCGCCGGCCCAGTTCGCGGGCGCTCAGGCCGTAGGGCAACAGGCTGTTGGTGGCGAGCAAAAGAGCCTCGGCGGCGGCCGGCGCGTCCGGGGCGTTCAGCTCGCCGGCCGCGTGCCCGGCCCGCAGGACGCCGGCGAACGCCTCGGCCTCGGCCGCGAAGTACTGACCGCGGC
>CAZNSL010000109.1:0-2726 GCA_964574975.1 uncultured Alcaligenaceae bacterium
CAGATCAACACAGATGAATACACGAGTTCGGTCTTGTATTCATCTGTGTTGATCTGTGTTCATCTGTGGCTAATGCTTCTGTCGCGCGTCGCGCAGCAGGTCGGCGACTTCGTCGGGGTGGGCCTGCCGCAACCGCTTGCCGCGGCGCTCGAGCGCTTCGGTGAGCCGGGCCATGGTGTCGGCCATGCGCTCGTGAGTCTCGGCGGAGCCGCCGAGGACGAGCATGTCGTCCTCGAACTCGGTGACGCGCACGTCGCCGTCGCCGTCGAACCCGACGCCGAGCAGCCCGACGACTTCGACGAGGCCGGAGTCGCGGCGGTTGAGTTTCATGATTGGCTCCGGAGGCAACGCTGCGAACCCACGTCGAGCGTCGCGGCTCTCATTCTATGGCAAGTCGCCAACGGAATGCCACCGCAAAATCGGCCCACCTCGTTCCAGGGACTTGAGGCGCGGCGGCGGCGTCCGTAAGCTAGAAGGGTCCGGTCTTGCCGAGGTGGCGGAATTGGCAGACGCGCCAGGTTGAGGGCCTGGTGACCGCAAGGTCGTGCAGGTTCAAGTCCTGTCCTCGGCACTCGCAGCAATCGCCCGCGACGATACGCACCGAGGCCGACTTCCCGACCCAACGGGAAGTCGGCCTCCAGTGTTGCTGGCGTGTCTCGCACAGCGAATTCGCGGGACAATCCGAACTAGTTGACCGCCTCGCCGAACACCTGGCGCGATCCCCCACGCGACATCCGCTCGGCCGCCCGAAACTGGCACCACCGCCGCACGCCGCTGGGCGGCTTCCGCATCGTCGCCGCGATCCCCAATCGCTGAATCGCCACCGCGAGAGATCGTCGGCACGGCGAGAAAAAATCGTCGAACCCTGGCACACCTGACGCGCGGTTGCGGATGTACCCATCGGAGGGTGGCCCGCCCGCTCGCCCGGCACGCGCGGCGTACCAAGGAGACTTACATGGGCCTCGGACTCAACCCTGCCGACACCCCGGACCTGTTCGTGGGCAGCAACGGGACCCCCTTGCCCGTCGAGTCGTTGCGGGGTACCGACAAGACGGCGTACCTCAAGATCGACCTGAAAATCAAGCCGATGGGCGGCCAGCCGGTCGCGCCGATGACCGCGGTGTTCGCGCCCGACCCGTCGATGCTGTCCGGCCCCGTCGACGTGCTGCTGTGGTTCCACGGAGACAAGCATTACTGGAACAAGGAAAAGACCGAGGACTTCTCGTTCGCGGGGAAGTCGATCCAGCACTACCTGACGGCGCTGCCGCTGTGCAAACTCCGCGAGTTCATCCTCAAATCGACCAAACGGAAGTTCGTGCTGGTCGCGCCGACGCTCAACGACCGGACGGGCGTCAGCATCGACAGCAAGAACGCCGAACCGAAGAAGCGGAACTTCAACCCCGGTGCGCTGCGCTGGCAGCAGGCCGACGCCGAGGCGTACCTGCAACAGGTCCTCAACGGCGTGCAGCGGCACATGGGGGTCAAGAAAGCCCTGAGCCTGGGCAATGTCGTACTCGCCGCCCACTCCGGCGGCGGGCACCTGCAGAGCCAGATGGCACAGGACTTCGCGGGGCGATTCGGCAAGATGAACGAAGTTTGGTGCTTCGATTCCAGCTACTGGGGTAGCGCCCCGTTCATCGCCTGGCTGAACAAGGGCCACTCCAATCCCCGGCTCTGGATGTATTCGACCGGCGGAACGACCGGAGTCTCCGCCGCCCGAATCCTGGGGCTTGCGCCGAGCATCCTGGGCCTGACGCCGTTGACGCCTGCGGGAAAGCCGCGGCCCACGCGGACGATGGTGGCGAAGGTCCAAGCCGTACTCGACCGCGCGAAACGGGCGGTCGATGCGGCGAACGACGCGGTGGTGCGGGCCGTGGAAATCGCGCTGCGAACGACGAAGATCGACATCCTGATCGAAAAGGACCCGAACACGCTGCGGCCGTCGTCCACGGACTTTTCGCTCGCCACGTTCGGAGGCCTGGCCGGTGGCCACTACGAGTGCATCGACAAGTACCTGACCACACTGGTCGAGACTTCCCGGAACCTGACGTGATGCGGCCGTACGTGGGCAACCCGCCGCGTGCGGGTTGCCGCCTCGCTCGGACTCACGCCGCGCACGCGGCCATGTCCACCGCGTCGACGGCGCAGAATTCCGACATATCGGGCCGAACCGGCTGAGACCTCTCCGCGGCGATTTCCGCCGCCACCCTTCGGCTGAGCCAAAGGACGTAGCCGATGTCGCAGAGGACGCCCTTCACGTGGGTGGCGCTGCGGGCGGTTTCGGCGGCAGTGCGAGTTGTCGTCATGTTTGGCTCCCTTGACTCGTTCCGGTTCAACACACACCTCCGTTATGCACGAGCCGTGCCGCGGCGTGCCAGCTCCGATGGATTTGGTGGAAGCGGCGACCGGAGAACGGCTTAGTTGCGGTTGCCTGTGTGGGGCCGAATCGACGTACACATGCGCGTATTTTCAACGGCTACAACTTGAGGGAATCTCGACGGATTTTCGAGTTTTTCTGCGACTCGCTCGACGAATCCGAACGACCCTCACAGACTACCGAGTCCTTCGCCTTCCGCAACGATACCAGGGTTTCGGCGACGACTTAGAATAGCCATTCGCTCACGTTCGCAGCTCCGACCAGTTTTCTCGTTCCCAGGCTCTGCCTGGGAACGCACTGCCTTGCCGGCGCTGCCGGCCGTACCCCCGGTAGGCCGAGCCTTTCCGGG
>CAZNSL010000109.1:2736-8238 GCA_964574975.1 uncultured Alcaligenaceae bacterium
GTTCCCAGGCGGAGCCTGGGAACGAGGACGCCTTCGTTCCCAGGCTCCGCCTGGGAACGAGAACCTACCAACCTAAACCGACACGCGCCGTAGGATGGTGAGTGGGAATCCAACCGGTTGACGGGGAGACGCTATGCACGGTAACTGGCGGACGGCGGCGTGTGCGACACTCACGGCCCTGAGCCTGCTGATTACAGCACCGGCTGGAGCGGCCGACTGGCCGGCCTGGCGCGGGGCGGATCGCACTGGCGTGTCGCCGGAAACGGGCCTGCTCCCATCCTGGCCAGCCGGCGGGCCGGCGTTGCACTGGAAGGCCGCCGGCATGGGCGAAGGCTACGGCGAGCCGGCCGTGGTCGGCGATCGCATCTACCTGACCGGCAACAAGGGCATGAAGGACGAGTTCGTCCAGGCGCTGTCGGCCAAGGACGGCAAGTCGCAGTGGGTCACGCGACTCGGCAACGTCGGCCCCAACACCGTGGCCCCGTACCCCGGTGCCCGGTCGACGCCGACCGTGGACGGCGACCTCCTCTACGCACTCGGGTCCGACGGCGACCTGGTCTGTGCCGAAACGGCGACGGGCAAGGAGCGGTGGCGCAAGAGCCTGCGCACCGATTTCGGCGGCAAGCCCGGCGTCTGGGCCTACGCCGAGTCGCCGCTGGTCGACGGCGACACTCTCGTCTGCACCCCCGGCGGCCCTGAGGTGGCGATGGTCGCGCTCAACAAAAAGACCGGCGAGGTCCTCTGGAAAGCGAACATTCCCGACGCCGGCGAGGCCGCGTACGCGTCGGCCGTCGTGGCCGAGGTCGGCGGCACTCGGCAATACATCCAGTTCATGCGCAAGGGCGTCGTGAGCGTGGCGGCCAAGGACGGCGCACTCCTGTGGCGGTACGGCAAGCTCGCCACCACCACCAATTGCTGCACGCCAGTCGTCCGCGGCGACCGCGTGTTCGTCTCGATGGCCGGCCCCGGCGGCTCCGGCCACGCGCTGCTGAAACTGGCCGCGGACGGCAAGACGATGTCGGTCGTTTACGAGGGTAAGGGCCTGGCGGTCCACCACGGCGGCGTCGTCCTGGTGGGCGATTCGCTCTACGGTGCTACCAACAGCGTGCTCGTGTGCCTGGACCTCGAGACCGGTTCGAAGAAGTGGGACAACCGTTCGGTGGGCAAGGGGTCGATCGCGGCGGCCGACGGCCGGCTGTACGTTCGATCCGAGAAGGGGCCGGTCGCACTCGTGGAGGCAACGCCGGCGGAATACAAGGAGGTGGGGCGGTTCGACCAGCCGGACCGTAGCGGCAAGAGCGCCTGGCCGCACCCGGTCATCAGCGGCGGCCGGCTGTACGTCCGCGACTGGGACCGGCTGCTGTGCTACGACATCAAGGCGCAGTGACGGCGCGGACCATCTCAGTGGAAGGGGGACGGCCATGAACTCCGGGAGCAACTTCAGCACCACCGAGGAACAGGCCGCCGCCGCGGCGAAGCTGATCGAGCGTCGCCGGGAGGTCGAGAGCTACCTGCGCGAACTGATCGCGGAGGGGTGGACCGCCCCGACCAACTCCCCCTACCACTTCACCCACCCGCGCGACCCTCAGCGGCAGGTTATCTACAACCCCACGACGGTCACGCTCGCGATGTCGCCGAAGCAGCGCATCGAGTTCGAGGTGGAGTTGGCCATGCAGGGGCTTCGAGCGGCGCGGGCCGAGACGCTCCACGCCGAGCACGAGACCGAACGCTGAGCGCCTACCAACCCGCCTGGCGGCGGCCGATCGCCAAGCCGGAGAACCCACGACGCCGCCTGCAATCGCGGTCCAAGTTCGCTGGAGTCCGTGTCGAGTGTGTGAACGCCGAGCGATCCTGACCGCCGCGACGGGGCTGTTGTGCCTTCTGGCCGTCGCGGCACCGGGCCGGGCCAGGGGTGCCGAACACGCCCTGATCTTCTCGGTCAAGACGTGGGAGGGAGAGTACGCCTCCAAGGATGTCCCCGGCGGCGTGGAGACGACCCCGGCGGTCGGGGCGATCTACACGATCCGGCCCGACGGGTCGGGACTTCGGGTAGTCGTACCACCCGGCCGGAACGCGGACAGCCCGATGGCCAGCCCCGATGGCCGCTGGGTCTATTACCAGTCGAATGTTACCGGCGATACTCGCGTCTACCGGTGCAAGCGGGACGGGACTGGGACCGCCGACCTCACTCCGCCCGACCGGCTCACGGAACGGTTCCAGGCCACGGCACACTTCGTGGTGCGGAACTCGTACGGGTGCGCCCTGGCGGCGGACGGCCGCACGATGGCCTTCACCGTCCACGACGGCAAAACCGGGCGGGTAGCGCTGGCGAACGCCGACGGCTCGTCGCCCCAACTCGTGGCCCCGGCGCTCGGCTACACCTACATGGCGGCGCTCAGCCCCACGGGCGACCGAGTCGCGTTCTCCGGCCCGGCGCGGGGGTATCGACTTCTGACCGCCGCGGTGCCGGGCGGCGACGCGGTCGAGCTGACGCCCGACCACACCGAATGCTTCGTGCCGCAGTTCGTGCCCGACGGCAAATCCATCGTCTTCATCCGGCGCGACGGGGACGTATACCGCGTCGATGCCGATGGGAAGAACCTCAAGCGCCTGACCGTAGGCAACGGGCACGTCGAGTTCCGGCTCTCGCCCGCGGACCGTCACGGGTCGACCGATGGCCCCGATGTCTCGCCGGACGGGACGCGGATCGCCTGCGTCGCGATCCAGAACGGTGTCGCCAACGTGTTCGTGACGGACCTCGATGGGGGCAACCGCCGGCAACTCACCTTCCGCCGGTCGCCGTGTGGCCGCGTCCGGTGGAGTCCGGACGGCCAGAGCCTGGCGTTCGTGTCGTTCGTGGGCAAGTACCCGCAACTGTTCGTCGTGCCCGCCGCGGGCGGCGACGCCCGGCAACTGACCGCCCTCGACGGGGCGGTGTCCATCGTCAACTGGTGCCGCGTCGCCAGCCCCGAGTGACCTGAATCACCATCCCGGCAAACACCACGGCCCAGGCGATCAATGCCGCATACACGAACACCCGTGGGATTGCGAGCAGAAACGGCAAGCCCAGCGCCTCGGCGAGCAAGAAGGTGGCGACCGTGTACATGCCCAGCGGGAAGACGATGGCCCAGTACGCCGGGTGGTAGGTGAGCGGGAACCGCTGCGCGACGTGTCGCCACTCGCCGAGGAGCACGAGCAGCGGAATCCACCACGTCGCCGTCGCCCAGAAGAACAGCGTGAACCCCACCAGGAATGGCCGCAACTCGGCCAGGAACGCCCAGTCGCCGGTTCGCAGGAGGAGCCGCACGCCGGCGAGCGTCGTGATCGCCACGGCTCCCATGTTGATCCAGTACGGCGGCGACAGGTCCTTCGCCTGGAGCGTGACGAACGTGAAGCGGTAGAAGATCAGGGCGATGATGAGCAGGTACAGCATGCACCCCAAGAGGTACAGGCAGAGCATGGCAAACAGCACGGCGTGGGCCTGCGGCCCGAAGCGCGGGGCGAGCAGCGTACCGAGGACGGCGACCGATTGCGTGGACACCACGGCCAACAGCCACGCCCCGCTCAGCCCTTGCTCCAACGGCGGCTTCACCGGCTTGACCGTCACGCCGGTAATGAACGTGTAGATCAGGCCGACCCAGGCCGCCGCCCCCAGCCACCACAGTCCGAGAGCCACGGTCGAGCTGACGTGCAGCAATTCGTATTGCGTGCCGAGGACGCAAGTGCCGGCGACCACGGTAAAGAACGGCGGCCCGTTGACGTGGCTCGTCAGGTCCGCGCCGACTTCGGCGGGATACAGGGCCACGCGGGCCAGCGTCATGAACCCGAGGACCAGGTAGAACCCGTTGTTGAGCGCGAACAGCGTCCACGCGATGGCCGGCATGTCGAGGAGCGATGCCGCGATCGACACGATCCCGGTCGCCATCACGAGCGCGAAGTAGCCGGGGTAGAGGCCGCGGATCGCGGACGGCCGCTGGGGTGTCGGGTCTGCATTCACCGGGTCGGCGGCTCCAGGGCGTAGAGGTAGCGGAGCAGGCCGCCGATCAGCAGCAGGCACACCAGGCTCGCCGCGAACGCGGGCCAGACAATCGAGCTGTCGCCGTCGAGGTAGGCTTCCATCGTCGCCGTCAGCAGCCACAACTGAAGTACCACCAGCACCACGACGATGCAGAGGATGCCGTCGAGGATCGTGACGCGCTGGTCGTGCGTATGAATCCGCCTCATGCCGACGCCTCCACGCCCGTGGCGTAAACGACGCCGTCGCGGACCTCCAGCGTCACCCGCGGCAGCGGCCGGCGCGGTGGGCCGGCGAGTGCCCGGCCGCTCGCGACCTCGAAGTAGCCCTTGTGGCAGGGGCAGGCGAGTCGGCCGTGTTCCAGATCGGGCACGACGGCACACGAGAGGTGCGTACACTTCTGGCTGTACGCCAACAGCGTCCGCTCGTCGGGTCGCACGAGCAGGCACGGGTCGGTGGGCGTCGGGTAATGGAACGTGCGGGCGCTACCGACCGGAATGTCGCTCAGGCGTGCGACGGATCCCGCGGGTGGCCGGCCGCGGAGGCGGTCGCGCACGCTCTTCACGCCGATCCACACCTGGCCGATGACGAACGCCAGACTGGTCAGGCCGAGGAACTTGGTGAAGTCGCGGCGGGCGACGTAGTGGTCGCGCGGCCAGTCGATGGGGAAGTCGCGCCGCCACGCCGGTTGCTCGTCCGCCGGCCGGCCGTCGGGCGCAACCGTTTCTCGGCGCGCTGGCAGGTCGTTGGGTGGAATGTTCACGATACCTCCTCCGGCTGGTACAGCGCGTCGTCGATCAGATTCAGCGGGACGCTGCGCGGGCGGGGCGTCTCGTTCATGGCGGCGGTCACGTCGAGGATTGCGACCGGGCTGGTCCGCGGCACCATCACGTTGACCTTGGTGGTGATGGTCTGGTCGCCGAAGCGGAAGCGGTTGGTCGGCCGCGATTGCGGTCGCAGCCGCTCGATCTGTTCGCGGGTGCCGTAGACGAGTGCGCCGCTGGGGCAGACCGTGGCGCACATGGGCTTCTTGCCCTCGGAAGTGCGGTCGTAGCACAGGTCGCACTTCATCATCATTTCGTAGCCGACGTTCATCTTGGGGATGCCGAACGGGCACGCAAGGACGCAGTTCGAGCAGGCGATGCAGCGCGGCTTGCGGGCCGTCTGCACGACGCCGTCGCCGGTCTTCTTGATGGCATCGGCCGGGCAGACTTCGGCGCAGGTCGGCGAATGGCAGTGCATGCACACGATCGGAACCGTCTGCGTGGATCGTCCGCGGTCGATGTACTCCAGGTGGAACATCGAATGGCCGCGGTGCGTGTCGCATTCGGTGCAGGCCTGGACGCACGCCTGACAGCCGATGCAGCGGTGCTGGTCGATGAAGAACTCCAGGTGGTCGGGAACCATGTGGACTCCGTGATCTGGCGAGCCGGGAGCGGGGGGCGGCCCGGGGGGTGAAACCCACCGCCCCGCCCACCAACCCCGAC
>CAZNSL010000109.1:8248-10685 GCA_964574975.1 uncultured Alcaligenaceae bacterium
CGCCCCCCCCCGCCCCCCCCCCCGCGGCCGGCCCCCCCCCCCCCCCCCCCCCCCCCGCCGCCCCCCCCCCCCCCCGCCCCCCCCGGGTCTATTGCTGCGGCTCCAACTCCGCCGCGTACGCCGGCGGTCCCTCCGCGCCCCGCACCCGCACCGCGCACACCTTGTACTCGGGAATCTTCGAAATCGGGTCCTGCGCCGCGATCGTCAGCCGATTGATGCTCTTCGCCCCGGCCCAGTGGTACGGCACGAACACCGTGTCCGGCCGGATCGTCGTCACCACCTGTGCCCGCAACGTGATGCTGCCGCGGCGCGATTCGACCGTCGTCCAAGCGCCATCGGCGATGCCGAGTTGCTCCGCCAGGCGCGGGTGCAGCTCGACGCGCGGTTCCGGGTACTGGTCCACCAGCGGGCCGATCCGCCGCGTCTGCGTGCCGGAGAGGAAGTGGCTGACCACCCGGCCGGTCGTCAGGATGATCGGATAGTCGGCGTCCACATCCTCGGCCGGCGGCGCGTAGGCGGCCACGTTGAACCGGGCCTTGCCGTCGGGGAAGTAGAACGGGCCGGCCCCTTTCGCCACCGGATTGTGCGACCCCGGCTCGAACAGCCGCGGCGTGCCGGGGTGGCCCTCCGACGGGCACGGCCAGAAGATGCCGCGCTCCGCCTCGACGCGCTCGTAGGTGATGCCGGCGTAGTCGGCGACGCCGCCGGCGCTGGCCCGCCGCAGTTCGTCGAAGATCTCGCGCGGGCTGGCGAAGGTGAAGCCGCGCGGCCGGCCCAGCGCCGCGGCGATGTCCTGAATGATCCGCCAGTCCTGCCGGGCGTCGCCGGGGCAGTCGATCGCCTTGTTGATCTTGATGACCCGCCCCTCGGCCGAGCAGACCACGCCTTCGTCTTCTTCGTGCAAGGAACCGGGTAACATCACGTCGGCGTGCCGGGCCGTCTCGGTCAGGAAGAAGTCGATGGCGACGTAGAAGTCGAGCTTGTCCAGCATCCGCGCGATGAAGTCGCTGTCCGGTAGCGACACCTTCGGGTTGAACGAGATCGACAACAGGCCGCGCACCTCGCCGCGCTCGACCCTGCGGAAGATTTCGTAACAGTCCACGCCGAGGCCGGGCAGGTCGTCGGGGTTGATGCCCCAGACCTTGGCAACGTGAGCGCGATGCTCCGGGTTGACGATGTCGCGGGCACCCGGAAGTTGGTCGCACTTCTGGCCGTGTTCGCGGCCGCCCTGGCCGTTGCCCTGCCCGGTAATGGTCGCGTAGCCGCAGCCGGGCCGGCCGATCCGCCCGGACGCCAGCACGATGTTGATCGCCCCCAGGACGTTCTGTACGCCGTGCGTGTGATGCTCGATGCCGCGGGCGTGCATCAGGAAGCTCGACTCGGCCGTGCCCCACCACTCGGCCGCCTGCCGGATCAGTCGCTCCGCGATGCCCGTCACCTCGGCGGTGCGCTTCGGCGTCCATTCTTTGACGTGCGCGGCCAGTGCGTCGAAGCCGACGGTGTGGTTGGCGATGAAGTCGCGGTCGAGCCAGCCGTTCTCGATCATCAGGTGCAGGACGCCGTTGAACAGGGCCACGTCGCGCCCAGGTTTCACGGGCAGGAACAGGTCGCAGGTGCGGGCCAGCGGCGTAATCCGCGGGTCCACGACGATGACCTTCGCGCCGTTCTCGCGGGCCTGCCACACGTAGTCGGTCGTGATCGGGGCGCACTCGGCGACGTTCGCACCGCTGATCCAAATGAGCTTGGCGAGCGGGATGTCGGTCCACGGGTTGCCGCCGCGATCGATGCCGAACGCCTTCTTGTTGCCGGCCCCGGCACTAACCATACACAGCCGACCGTTGTAGTCGATGTTCGAGGTCTTCAGGCACATGCGGGCGAACTTGCCCATCAGGTAGGTCTTTTCGCTGGTCAGGCTGGCCCCGCTCAGGATGGCGAAGGCGTCTGGCCCATGTTGCGACTGGATGCGCTGGATGGCGTCGGCGACGCGCTGGATCGCCGCGTCGTAGGCCAGTGGCCGGAAGCCGCCGGCGGCGGCCGGGTCGCGCTCGAAGGCGGTCGTCAGCCGGTCGGGGTGCGCCCCCTGGAGGTAGCGCTTGACGCCCTTGGGGCAGAGCATGCCGCGGTTGAACGGGAAGTCTTCCCACGGCTCGAAGCCGATGACCTCGTTGCCCTTGACCTTGAGCTGGATGCCGCACTGTTGACCGCAGAAGCAGCAGTGCGTCTTGACCAGTCGATCCGGGTCGGTCGAGGTCCGCAGCCGCAGCTCGTCCATGTCGTTGCGGTGCGGGCCGAAACGGTCGATGACATTCAGGAGGTCGGTCGGGATCGTCGCCATCTCACCTCGTCCTACCTTGCCTTAGCCCCGGTTTACTTCATCCAGCCCGGTCTTAGCCCCGGAGGGGCGGCCGTGGGTAGCCAGGGGCGTCAGCCCCTGGAA
>CAZNSL010000110.1:0-2536 GCA_964574975.1 uncultured Alcaligenaceae bacterium
GGATCAAACGCGAGTCGTCGGCGGCATTGGCCTGGTGCCTGCTCGTCCTGTTGCTACCGCTGTTGGGGGCGGTACTTTTCTTCCTGTTCGGCTATCAGAGCGTGGACCGTCCGCTGGCCCGCAAGCGGCGGCACCGCAAGGCGTACAAGACGCGATTGCAGTCGAAGCTCGACGACTTCAGCATCGTCGTCGACCCCGACAAGACCTGGGAAGGCATGGGTCGGTTAGCCCTCCGCCTGGGCGCGTCGCCGCTGACCGCCGGCAACGCGGTCACACTCTACTACGAAGGCCCGAAAACGTTCGATGCGATGCTGGCGGCGATTCGCGCAGCCGAACACCACGTCCACGTCGAATTCTACATCTTCGAGTACGACTCGCTGGGCAAAGAGGTCCTGGCCCTGCTCGCAGAAAAGGCCAAGGCCGGCGTCCAGGTTCGCCTCATGTACGACGCAATCGGCACGCGCGGGCTCTGGTGGTTCCGCCTGCGGGCGCTGCGGTCGGCCGGCGGGAAAGCGGAGCCGTTCTTGCCGATCAACCTCTTGCGGCGGCGCTTGCAGGTCAACCTTCGCAACCACCGCAAGTTGATGGTCGTGGACGGAAAGATCGGCTTTATCGGGGGCATGAACGTCGGCGACGAGTACCGCGACAAGGGTAAGCTTACACCCTGGCGCGACACGATGATGCGCATCGATGGGCCGGCAGTCGATGCGCTACAGCGCGTGTTCCTGGAGGACTGGGACTTCGCCGCCGGCGAAGCGGTCGACGGCGACGAGTACTACCGCGGCGACCCGAAGGCCGGCGACGCGACGATCCAGATCCTCGACGCCGGTCCCGACCAGCCAGTAAAGGGCATCCGCGAAATCTACTTCGCAGCCATCTACAAGGCGCGCAAGCGGCTGTGGATCGCGACACCGTACTACGTCCCCGACCAGGGACTGCGCGACGCGCTGTGCATGGCCGGGATGAGCGGCATCGACGTGCGGCTCATGATCCCGAAGCTAGCCGATCAATTCACGGTTCACTATGCGACGCGCTACTACCTCGGGGACTTGCTCGAGGCGGGCGTGAAGGTCTACCAGTACACGAAGGGCTTCATCCACGCCAAGGTGTGGATCGCCGACGACGAGTGGGCGTCGGTCGGCTCGGCGAATTTCGACAACCGCAGCCTACTACTCAACTTCGAGGCGAACGCACTCGTCTACACGGCCAAGGTCGTTAAGGAACTGGCCGACCAATTCGAGCGCGACATGCGTGCGTCGATCCGACTGGACGCGAAGGTGTACGCGATGCGACCGTGGGGGGCGAAGGTGACGGAGAACATCTGCCGACTGTTCTCGCCGATTCTTTAGCGGAGATCATCCGATTAGCTCGCGACACGGTTGCGGCCGGCACGCTTCGCCTGATACAACTTCTCGTCCGCGCGGCGCACCAGACCCGCTGCCGTCAGCGCTACGTCGCCCGTAGTGAACGCAACGCCGAGACTCACCGTCAGCGCGAATGGCTTGTCCTCGAAGCGGAACGGGTGTTGCTCCACCGACGACCGGATGCGCTCGGCTACGTCGATTGCCCCTTCTAGGCTCGTCTCGACGAGGGCGAGGGCAAACTCCTCGCCTCCGTAGCGGGCGAACAGGTCTTCGCGCCGCACTGTCTTGCGGACGCACGCGGCCAATTCGCGCAGGGTGAAATCGCCGCCGAGGTGGCCAAGTTCGTCGTTGATCGTCTTGAACCAGTCGATGTCGAAGAGGATCAGCGCCAGTGGCCGCTGGTGCCGTGTCGAACGAGCCAACTCGCGGTCGAGGAATTCGAGCAGGCAGCGCTGGTTGTGGATCTGCGTCAACCCGTCGATGATCGTCAGGCGGTAGATTTCCTCGTGATATTCGGCCTCGACGTTCCCGCCCGCCAGGAAGCGGTAGATACAGTTGCCGACGCGGAGGTAGTCGCCATCGTGCAGCTTCGCTTGCGTCACGGGACGGTCGTTGACGAAGGAACCGTTCGTGCTGTTCAAGTCGTGGACGTAGTAGCCGTCGTCAGATTGTTCGATACGAGCGTGGCGGCGCGACACTGAGTGGTCGTGGATCTGTACGTTGCAGTCATCGCCGCGGCCCAGGACGACCGCGGTCGCATGCAGCGGGTAGCGGCAGCCCATCGCCGGGCCGGTCGGATAGATGTGGACCAGGCACGCGTCGCGGCTCGCGGCGGCATCCGGGCGCTTCGGCGAGGTGACCCACGTTTCGGTCACTTGGTCCATCGCTTCACCGGGCATAACCAACGAGTCGGGCAACGGCTAAAGATTAGCTTACGAACGTCCGACTGGGTTCGTCAGCCCACACGCGGCACTACCGGCGCAACGACACCGGCAAGACGGCCTTGATGCGAGCCGTGGGCTTGTTCAGGTCGAGGGTCACCGGCTCGCGGGTGACGAACTCGCCGATGTTGCCGGCCTTGTCCTTGGCCGTGATTCGAAGGTAGACCGTGTCCGGCACGTCCGGTGTCAGGTGCCAGCTCGCCTCGCTCATGCCCGCGATGCCGCTCGACG
>CAZNSL010000110.1:2546-10671 GCA_964574975.1 uncultured Alcaligenaceae bacterium
GCACGTTCGTCGCGGCGATCGTCTGCCAGCCGACATTCGGCTGCCGCGACCACTGGAGGACGACCGAGGCCGCGTCGAGGTTGAGGTCCATGACGCTGTAACGCAATGTGATGGCTGTCGCCTGGTTCGGGTCCGGCACCGGCGCGTAGTATGCGACGACCGGAGGCGTACGATCGACGTGCAACTTCACGTCCGGTTCGTCGCCGCGTCGCGGCGGGCCAGCCGATTGCATCACACCACTGTAGAGGACGATGCGGAAACCGTAGGTCCCTTCGGCCTCGGGCAACGCGACCTGGACCGGCGACAGCGTTTCGTGTGTGTCGTTCCACTTCTGCCAACTACCGCCGTCGTCCTGCGTGATCCACGTTTCGATCTTTTTGATGCCGGACGGACCCTTCCGTTCCACCTCGAAGTCGAGCGCTACCTGCCGGTCGCGGACGTGCTGAACGAGGGCCGCTTTCGCGGGATTCGCCTCCGGTGTCGCCGAAGTACTGGGCGGCGTCAGCGGCTTCGGCGGCAACTCGGCGGCGGGCTTCTGCGGCGCGAGCGGCGTCAGCGCGCTGGGGCCATCGTTGGAGGGCGGCGGCTGAGGAATCGCTGCCGGTGCGGGCACCGTGGCCGCAGGCGACTGTGGCTGAGGTTGTGGCGGCTGCGGTTGTTCGGCGACCGGCGGCGGCATTATCGGCGGCGGCGCGACCGGGGCGATCGGCGCGGGCGGCGACGGGGCCACGGAGTTTGCCTGCGTCACTGGGGCCGGCGGCGGGACGACTGGGCTGACCGGCGCGAACGAAGGTGGAGGTGGCGCGGCAGTTGTGTCCGGAGTCGTCGGTGATCCCGTCGGGCCGGGGCCGGCCGGTGCGGGCGTTGCCGAGCGACGCGAGTCGTATTGAATCTTCAGGAACTTCGGCGATTTGGAGACATCCACGGGATCGGCGACGCCAGATTTGTCCACGGACTGGACCGCGAAGTAGTAAAGTCCTTCGGTGCGGGCCGTGTAGGTGAACTCCTTGGCGTCCGGCTTGGCTTCGGCGGCCTTGATCCACGTGCGGCCTTGGTCGGTCGAGGCGTAGAGTAGCACCTCGCGGATGTTAGCCCGCTTCGACTCGTCGAAATTGAGCGGGATGAGGAAGTTCGGGTCGCTGAGGACGTATGCGTCGTCCGGCGGCGCATGCAGCGCGAAGGCCACGATCAGAACGGATACGGTCGCACCCATTGGTTCGCCCTCTGACAACGCCCGCCGGCGCGGAGTCCGGTTGCTCCGTCTGTATCGACCATTCGGCGTTGCTCCTTGAGAAAACTCGATACGGGTCGGAGAATACCTCAAGTCGCCGGGAGGGGATCCGATGGCCGCCAACCTGACGCCGCAGTACCTCGACGCCGAAGCCGAGTACAAGAAGGCCCAAACCGCGGAGGAGAAACTGGCCTGCCTGCGCAAGATGTGGGCCGAGTTGCCGAAGCACAAAGCCAGCGAGAAGCTGCAAGCCGAGCTGAAGACGAAGATCAGTGCGGCCCGCGAGGCGTGCGAAACCGAGCGGACCAAGAAGCGCGGCGGCGTATCGTACAAGATTCCGCGGCAAGGGGCCGGACAAGTCGTGCTGCTCGGCCCGCCGAACGCCGGCAAGAGCCGTCTCCTGACGCGCCTGTCGCGGGCTACGCCGGAGGTCGCGCCGTATCCGTTCACCACCCGCGAGCCGTCGGCCGGCATGATGGACTACGAAGACGCACGGGTGCAGTTGATCGACATGCCGCCGGTCACCGCCGACGTGTGCGAGGGCTACGTCTCGTCGATGACGCGAAGCGCCGACGCGGCCGTTCTGGTCCTCGACCTGGCCGACGACGATGGCCCGTTCTCCGCCGAAGCCGTTGTCGAAAAACTGGCGGGCACGAAGACGGCGCTCGTCGCAGAACCGCCGGCGGCCATCGACGACTACACGGTCGAGTACGTACGGACGATGATGGTGGCGAACAAGTCCGATGACCCCGGCGCAGCCGACCGCTTGGAAATCGTTCGCGAGATGTTCGGCACGCGCTACCCGATGCACGTCATCGCGGCAGAGACGGGACAGGGCGTCGAGGAACTGCGCGAGGCGATCTATCGCTTCTTGAACGTCATCCGCATTTACACGAAGCATCCCGGTAAGCCGCCGGACACGACCGCGCCGTTCACGGTACCGATGGGCAGCACGGTGCAGGAGTTCGCCGGGTGCGTCCACCGCGACTTCGCCGATAAGCTGAAGTCGGCGCGGGTGTGGGGATCGGCCGCGTTCGACGGCCAAACCGTCGGCCGCGACCACGTCCTGGCGGACAAGGACGTGGTGGAATTGCACGTCTGACGATCCGCTGTGTCTACGGCGCACCCGGTGCTTGGTCCGCGGCCGGTTCCTTGGGCTTCGGTGGCGGGGCCGGCTGGCGGCGCTTGGCCACGTCCCACAGTTGGAAGCCCAAGTCGGTACCGGGTTGGAGTTGCCTGGCTCGGTCGAGGTTGCCGCCGTTGTCGGTGCGGTCGTGCCCAATCGTGTAGACGATCAGCCCGTCGTCGGTGTGCTTCAACCTCAGTGGTTTACCGTCGAACGGGTCCACCGGCACTGACTTGAGGAGTCCCGCCTTGACGAGTTCGTCGAGCGATGTCGGCCAACGGTCGTGCTTGACGCGAAACCGTTCCGCAGCGATCCCGGCCGCGGCGCAGCGCAAATAGGCGTGGTTGCGGACGCACGCTTCCGCGGGCTTCGTGACCGCCGGAGCGAGGAGCTTCGCCAGCACTGGCAGGTTGGCGGCCTTGACTTCCAGAGCCGCAATTGGCTGGGCCCACGTTTCCGGCGGTGTCTTGGCGATCTCGACCAACTCGTTCAAGAACGTGAGCGAGCCGGTAATCTGGTGCGTCATCACGCCGGGAACTATGCCGAGCGCGTCGAGAGCCGTCGAACCACCGCCGAGTCCGCCAAGCGTGCGAGTGTTGACGGTACCGTTGCGGATGTTGTCGAGGAGGTGGAACTGTCCGGCCCGCTCGCCGCGGACGCCGATGAGAAAAAGCGGTTCGGCTTCCGAGTTCATGACACGGGCCTGCAACTCTGCAAGTCCCTTGTCCGACGGCGTACCCTGTGCCAAGACGCGTTCGAGCGCGTTCGCCGCGGCGGCCTGACAGGCGATGCGCACGAGCATGGAAATCGTGGTCGGTTCGTCGCCGATGGACGTGCCACAGTGCAGCATGGCGTGGCAGGCGGCAAGTGCCTCGTCCGCATCCTCGCGCTGACTGAGGTCGAGGGCGTCGAGACGCAGGAGGCCGAGGACATCGCGGTTCGCCTGGCAGTCGAGTCGCAGCGAGATGAAGTCGGGTGGGACGTTGAACGAGTGTCGGCCATGCGGCCGGTCGATCATTTTGCGGGCTTCGACCAGCGCCGGCCCGGCCGCCTTGAGCGACGCGCGCACGGATGCCGCTTGCTGGTCGTTCATCAACTGCTCGGGCCGTAGGTCGGTGAGGTAATCGTAGACCTTGGGGTCGAACCAGTTCTTCGGCAGCATCGACTCGACTTGCATTACTTTAGCCGCACCGTTCGCGTCGTCCTCGTAGGTTGCACGTTTGGCGAGTAACTCCTCGATGCGCCAGCCCGGGTCGTGTGCGTCGGCGAATGCGACAGCGCGGCGGTAGGCGCTGCCCGTATATAGCACCCAGGCGAACGTCCCCGCACCGGCCAGCAACAGCAGCACGACGAGCACGATTGGCCAACGACGCTTGGTGGGCGGTTCGACGAAATCGATACGATCCATGACGGGTCTCGCGGCGTAAGGAGGTTGAACGCGATTATCGCACGCCGCTGATGCCGTTGCTAGTTGCTTTCGCGCTCGCGGACGGCTACGCTGAAACAGTCGCCCGACGCCGCGAGAGACCCCGGCCGATGCCGCGCTGGTGCGCCTCCGTCATCTTGCTCGGCCTCGCGCCGCACCTTTGCGCCGACGCCATACCGGCGTCCGCAGCCCGTCAGCGTTGGCTCCGCGGTAACGGAGGCGAAGCCAACGCCCTCTACGAACAACTCGCCAAAGACCCACGCTACGCCGCATTGGCCGCAATCGGACTGAGCCGCATTCGCGAAGAGGCCGGCGACTACGAGGGCGCAGCCGCTGTGCTGGATGCCGCCGTCAAGGTGGCTCCGGCCGACCCGGCGCTCCTCGCCCGCGTCGCGGAACTGGCATACGAGCGCGGTCAACTCGAAGCGGCGTTGGCGACGGCGGAGAAGGCCATCGCGGCGCAGGCCGACAACTTTCTGGCACGCTGGGTCCGGGCGTGCATCTTGCGCGACACCGGCGACATGGCCAAGGCCGACACCGAGTTTCGATGGTTCGTGAAGACGTACACGGCCCGAGACCGGGCCAACAAGCCGATCGCGGATGCCGACGAACTGGTCCTCGTCGGCCTTGCCGGCAGCGAGAACGCTCGCTGGCACAACCTCGCCGATCAGTTCAAGTTCATCCTCAATGAGGTCTACGGCGATGCGCTGAAAGCCGATCCAAACCTGTGGCCGGCCGAAGTCGAGGCCGGGATGTTGCTGCTGGAGAAGTACAATCGTGGCGAGGCCAACCAGGCGTTCGACAAGGCGCTGGCGATCAATCCCCGGGCGGCCCCGGCACTCGTCGGCAAGGGCATGGCGGCCCTTCAGAACTTCGAGCTGAAAGATGCCGAGAAGTTCGCCGAGCGTGCTTTGGCGAACAACCCGAAACTGCCGGCCGCGCTGCGGCTGTCCGCCGATGTCCATTGGCAGTCCGGCGAGCCGGGCGAGGCTCTCAAGCGACTCGAGCAGGCACGACAGGTCAACGGACGCGATGAGGAAACGCTCGGGCGCATCGCCGCCTGCCTGTGGCAGCTCCGTCGCAAGACTGAGTTCGACGCGCTTTGTGGTGCCGCCGAGAAGGCCAACCCGAAGGCTGGTCGGTTCTACTACGCATTGGCCGAAGCACTCGAAGGCCGGCGTCTGTACCTGGACGCCTCGGCCTACTACAAGAAGGCGATCCAACTTTGGCCGCAAGTGCCTGGTGGAGCGTCGAGTCTCGGCATGTTGGATATGCGCCTCGGCCGCGAAGAGGCGGCTAGGCCGGCGCTGACCGAGGCATTCGAGAGCGATCCGTTCAACGTCCGCGTCGGCAATACCCTCAAGGTGCTGCGGCACCTCGACAAGTACACAACGGTCAAGACCGACCACTTCATACTACGCTACGACAAGTCCGACGAACTCCTGGCCCGCTACCTCGCCGACTACCTCGAAGGCTATTACGAGCGTCTGTCGAAGCAGTTCGACTACCGGCCACCCGAACCGATCCTGGTCGAGTTGTTCAATCGGCACGACATGTTCAGCGGCCGGATGGTCGCCCTGCCGGACCTGCACACGATCGGCGCGAGTACCGGCCGGATGTTCGCGCTGGTATCGCCGAAGGGGCAGGGCATCCGCAAGCCATTCAACTGGGGTCGCGTCGTCCGCCACGAACTCGTCCACGTCTGGAACTTGGAAGCAACGAACTTCCAGTGCCCCCACTGGTTGACCGAAGGGCTTGCTGTATTGAACGAGGGCTTTCCGCGTCCGCCAGCCTGGGACCGGTTGTTGGCCGACCGCTTCGCCAGGAACGAACTGTTGACGCTGGCGAACATCAACCTCGGCTTCATGCGGCCACGCAATCCCGATGAGTGGACGCAAGCGTACGCTCAAGCGTCGATCTACGTCGATTACGCCGCCAAAACGCACGGCGCGAAGGTGGTGCCGGCGCTGCTGGCCGCATTCAAGGACGGGCTGGAAACACCCGCCGCGATCCGGCGAGCGTGTGGCGTCGAATTGGACACATTCGAGGCGGGCTACAAGGCGTATCTGCGCGAGCAAATTCGCAAGGCTACCGGCAAGCCGCCGGAGAAGCCGATGACGGTCGCACAACTCGAAGAAGCAGTTGCCAAGTCGCCGAGCGACGACGATCTCAAGGCCCGGCTCGCCGAGCAGTACCTGATCCGCCGGAGGGCCAAAGAAGCCCGCGAGGCCGTTGACCCGCTGTTGGCGAAGAACGGCAAACACGGGCTAGCGTTGTACGTCAAGGCGAAGCTCTTGCTCGCGGCTGGCTCCGACGAGGAAGCGCAGGCATTGCTCGAAACCGCGGCGACCCAGGAGCCAGCGGAGCCGAAGGCCCTCAAGCTGCTCGGCAAACTCTACTACGACGCGGCGAACTACCCGAAGGCGGCCGAGACATACACGAAGGGCCGCAAGGCGGAGCCAGTGGAACCGGCGTGGCTCGAGGATCTGGCGCGCGTCTATTTGCAGACCGGCGACGGCGAAGCGCGGGCAGCCGTGCTCGCGGAACTCGCCCCGACGGATGCGGACGACTTCGCCACGCGCCGCGAACTGGCTGAGACATACGGGACGCTCGGCCGCTGGGCGGAATGCGAGCGATGGGCGCGCGAGGCTATCGAGATCGACATCACGGATGCCAAAGCCCGCGATCTGTTGTTGCGGTCGCTGCGCGAGCAGAAGAAGGACGCGGACCACGCGAAGTACCTGAAGATCTTCGGGGGGTAATCGTCGCCCCTTCCTGGCTTTGCGGGAGAGGGGAGAATGTGAGACGATGACGCTGACAGAATTGCAACAGTTGATCCGCGACGAGTACGGCGCGAAGGATGCGAGCCGCGGCGTCGATGGGACGTTCATGTGGTTCGCGGCCGAGGTCGGTGAACTGGCCGAGGCGTTGCGCGGCAATCATCCGCCGGAGGCGACAGCGGCGGAATTCGCCGACGTACTGGCATGGCTGGCGACGCTCGCCAACATCGCCGGCGTCGATCTCGCTGCGGCCGTGCGGGCCAAGTACGGCAAGGGCTGTCCTGGCTGTCGCCGAGCGCCGTGTGTTTGCGCAGCCGACGAGAAACCGTGACCCGAGGCACGACCATGCGACGCACCATACTGACGCTGCTCACCCTGGTGACAGTCGCTGGACCGGCGGCTGCCCAGAAAGAGAAGGTGTCGTTCCAGAGTGTCCGAGTCGGCTTCCAGCCCGGCCCGAAGGAGGCCGTATTCCCGGAGGGCATCGACCCCACCAACATGCGGCCGCAGTTTCTGTTCAAATCCGGCGCGTGGGTGCCGATCGTCGTGGACGTGATGTGTACGGACAAGTATACGCTCAAGGAGGATGGCCCCGTCACGGTCTCCGTGCAAGTCCTCGACAGCGACGAGACACAGAACACTTTCGCAGTGCAACTGCCTCCATTCGACCAGCAGACGCTCAAGGCATCCGCCATCGTCTATGCCCGACCCGGTACGCGCTACGGCGAGTTCACGATCAACCTGACCAATACGAAGGGCCGGCAGTTTACCAAGGAGGCGCAACCGAGCGCTGCCAGCCTGACGGCGGGTCAGACGCTCTATCTCGTCCTCGGCTCGCGGGTGCCGGGGATGCGCCTGCCGGGCAACAAGAACGCGAGCAACGTGCGCAGCGAGGTTGGCATCATCCCGCGGGCCGCCGACATGCCGCCCAACTGGTTCGGTTACAACTCGGCGGATGTCGTGGTCCTCAGCACCGGCGACCGCAACTTCATGACGGACCTGGCCGCAAATCAGGACCGCTGTCGGGCGCTGGCCGAATGGGTGCGCCGCGGCGGCAACCTGATCGTCACACTCGGCACCAACCGCGATACGTTCGTCGGCGACAGCCTCGGCGAACTCGCCAAGGTGCTGCCGCTGGTCGTCGAGGGCAAGCCCTACACCGTGACCCAGTTGCCGCTCGCCTGGAAAGACGGGACGCGCTTCGGCAACCAACCGCTCCGGCCCGCGCGTGGAACCGATGGCATCGAACTGACCAGGTTCGCCCCACGGCCGGCCGATGAGCACCGCAGCTACTTCTCGCTAATGGACGGCCCAACCGAGAGCGGCGGCTCGCCGCTCGTGGCCCAAGGTGCGTTCGGACTGGGCCGCGTGACCTGCGTTGCGTTCGATCTCGACGCTCAACCGTTCGGCGATTACACGCCGAGCGGCTTGCATTGGGAGAAGTTACTCACGCAGTCCGGCCCGCGCCCGAAACAGGTTTCCAAGAACCAGTACATGGGCTAATCCGTTCGCGGCATGGGAGGCGACGAAGGCAGTGACGCCGAGTTGACGGCGCTCGTCCA
>CAZNSL010000111.1:0-10596 GCA_964574975.1 uncultured Alcaligenaceae bacterium
CGTGGTAGCAAGCGCCGCGACTTCCTGCGTGCCTACTTCCGCCGGCTCTGGCCGCACCGTTCCGCGGTGGCCGCAGTATTCCTCTTCGCACTCGTCGTGGCCGGGTTAGAGATGCTCGAACCGCTGTTCATGCGGTACATCATCGACCGCGTCCTCCTCAATGTGGACCTCGATACCACTTCGCGGCTCGCGCACCTCCACGTTGCCGGGGCGGTGTTTCTGGGCGTCATCCTGCTCTCCAAGGTGGCCAGCGTCCTCAAGGACTATCGCCAGCGACTGCTCAACGTGCGGGTCATGTTGTCGTTGCGCCGGGCATTATTCGAGAGGATGCTGCACCTACCGCTACCCGCACTTTGGGAGATGAAGACGGGCGGCATCCTCTCCCGACTCACGGGCGATGTCGATACGACGACGGGACTGATGCAAATGGCGATCGTGTCGCCAGCACTCTCCGTCGTCCGGCTCGCTATCGCGGTCGGCGTACTGATGACGCTCAATTGGCGGTTGGCGCTCACGGCTCTGGCCGTCATTCCTGGCGCGATGCTAATGAGCTTCGCTTCGGCCCGGCGCATCCGGCCGATCTACCGTGCGGTGCGGAAAGATGTCGAACGAATCGACGGCCGCGTTGGCGAGACGTTTTCGGGCATCCGCGTCGTTCGGGCCTTCGGTGGCGAGTTGCGGGAACTGCTCGATTATACCCGCGGCCGGCACACGGTCCTACGCAAGGAATTGTTCGCACACCGCCGCGAACTCGTCCTATGGACTTCGTGGGGCCTGCTCATTTCCGGCGTCAATGTGGTGATCGTCTGGTACGGCGGCTACCTCAACGTCTCCGGCCGCGCGTCGGTTGGCGACATCATGGCGTTCCAGTGGTACACATTCCTGTTGCTCAACCCGGTCTGGAACATCGTCAACTCATTCTCGGAACTCCAGCGCTCGCTCGCTGCGATGGAACGTGTCTTCGAGGTCCTAGCGATGCCGCCGGACAAGCCGGATCGACCCGACGCCCGCGACGCGCCACGGATGGTGAACGAGGTGCGCTTCGAGGGCGTCGAGTTCGAATACCGACCGGATCGGCCTGTGGTCCGCGCCTTCGACGTGACCGTGCCCGGTGGTTCGGTCGTGGCGCTGGTCGGCCGCAGCGGTGCGGGGAAGACGACCGTGACCGATCTGTTGGCTCGATTCCACGACCCGACGCGCGGCCGCATCCTGGTGAACGGTACCGACATTCGCGATTACCGCTTGCACACCTACCGCGACCTGCTGGCGCTCGTCCAGCAAGACGTGTTTCTGTTCGACGGCTCGGTGCACGACAACATTTCGTACGGCCGACACGACGCGACGGCCGCGGAGGTCGAGGACGCCGCCCGTCGCGCAAACGCGCACGAGTTTATCGCGCGACTTCCCGATGGTTACGCGACGTTTGTCGGCGAGCGCGGCGTCAAATTGTCGGGCGGCCAACAGCAGCGATTGGCGATTGCCCGGGCAATCCTGGCCTCACCCCAAATCCTCATCCTCGACGAGGCGACGAGTAACCTGGACACAGAGAGCGAGCAACTCATTCAGGCGGCGATGGCCACGCTTCTGGCTGGCCGGACCACCTTTGTGATCGCCCATCGGCTTTCGACCGTTCGCCGTGCCGATCTCATCCTGTTGATGGAGGAGGGGCACGTCGTCGAACGCGGAAACCACGAAGCCCTGATGAATGCCCGTGGGATCTACTACGATATGGTTCTGCGCCAAATGGAATCGCACGGCGAAGCCGTGGAGACGGTGCTGCACTGAATCGCAGCGGTCTCAACCACTGGACGATTCGACCGAGGGAGGTTCTCATTCGATGCGTACCCAACTGCGACTCCTGACGGCTGCCGTCGCGTTCTCGTTGGCGGGGAAGACCCAGGCTGTCGCGCCATTGGAATTTCGGCTCACCTTCGACCAGGCTGCGTTCGACCGTCCATTTTCGGGGCGCGTCTACGTTATGTTGTCGGCTCGCGACCCAGGTGGGCTACCGAACGGACCGAACTGGTTCCGCCCGGAGCCGTTCTTCGCTCGTGATGTCACCAACTGGAATCCGGGTGAGCCTCTCGCACTCGGTGCCGACTCGCTCGCGTTTCCCAAGCCGCTCGGCGAACTGACCAAAGGCGACTACTACGTCCTGGCCGTGATGGACCGCGATCTCGGCGATACGAGCTTCGCCGCCAGTTCCGGAAACGTGTACGCCAAGGCTGTGCGAAAGACGCTCGACGCAGCGACGAGTGGGCCGGTTGATCTGAAACTCGATCAGGTGTACCGACCCCGGCCGTTCCGCGAGACGGAGACGGTCAAGCTCGTGGAAGTCGAGAGTGAACGGCTCACGAAGTTCGCCGGCCGACCGATACGAATGCGTGCCGGCGTCGTATTACCGCCGTCGTTCGCCAAGGAACCGACGCGCAAGTACCCTGTCGTCTACAGCATCCCCGGGTTCAGCGGCACGCACACCGGGGCACTGACCGCGGGACGCACCCGTGCATGGGACATCGACGGCATTGAATTCGTCTACGTCGTTCTCGACCCATCGTGCCGGCTCGGCCACCACGTTTTCGCTGACTCGGCGAACAACGGTCCGCGCGGCGAGGCACTGGTGCGCGAACTAATACCATTCATCGAGAAGACGTATCGGTGCATCGGCGAGCCGGGTGCCCGATTCGTGACCGGCGGTTCGTCGGGTGGATGGAGTAGTCTCTGGCTCCAGGTGACGTACCCGGATGTGTTCGGCGGCACGTGGTCGCTCGCACCGGACCCCGTCGACTTTCGCGACTTCCAGCGCATCGACCTCACTGTGCCGCGCGCCAACTATTTCTACGATCCGAACGGGCAATTGCGGGCGCTCTCGCGTCCGGTTCGCGGCACGACGATCGACTTCAAATCGTTCTCTGCGATGGAGTCGGTCATGGGGCGCGGCGGCCAGCTCGAGTCGTTCGAAGCGGTGTTCAGCCCGCGCGGTCCTGACGGAAAACCCCTCCGCCTCTGGGACCGAAAGACCGGAGCCATCGACTCGGCGGTGGCAAAGACATGGGAGTCCTACGATATCCGGTTGAAGCTCGAACGCAACTGGGCGACGTTGGGCCCGAAGTTGGCGGGTAAGCTGCACGTCTACACTGGCGATGTGGACACGTTCTACCTCGATGGCGCGGCCCGATTGCTCCAAAAGTCGCTCCGCGATCTCGGCAGCGATGCCGTTGTTGAGATGTTCCCGGGCAAGGACCACGGCACTATCGGCGCGGCGACCCGCGACCGCGTCCGCAAGGAAATGGCATCAGCTTACCGGCGTTGGGCGGGCGAAGCTGCGAAGACGCCATAGACTTGCCGTGGCTCAACTGCTCGCGCTGCGGTAACTCCGAAGTGCCCGCCGGAAGAGTCGTCGGCTGAGTAGCAGCAGGACGACCGAAGCCACGACCATGAACGCGGCCAAGCCTGGTTCGAACGCGCGGACCATCGTCGCCGCCGGAACGTTTGTCACCAGCAGTGCCGGGATCACGAACGAGAAGAACCAGCCGAGCGCTCCGGCCCACGGGCCGTGGAAGATTTCGCGCGGGTAGCGCATCAGACTCGTGAACAGCCACCACAACTCGAACAGGCTCTGGTTCTTCACCATCCACACCGACGTGGACGCGAGCGCGATCAGAAAACTGTAGGCCATGACGATGGCGCATACGAATGTCGCGGCGAAGGCAGCGGCCTTCACCGGCTCGATTGGCCAGCCGAGAGCGTTGAGGCTAAAGATCATCAGGCCGTAGCCCAACAGGACGTTCGGGGCCGTGGACCACTCCACGTTGCGAAAGGATACGAGGAATTGCTCGTCGATCGGCTTGAGCAGGATGAAGTCGAGGTCGCCGCTGCGAACCAATTCCGCGAATTCGCTACAGTTGCTCAGGAACAGCGTTTCGATCATACCGTCGATGGCGTAGTAGCAGCCGAGGAAGAACAGGAAGCTCGGCTCGTCCCAGCCACCGACTTCAGCCGTCTGTGCGAAGATCGTCTTATAGAAGGCGATCATCAGACCGAGCCAAAGTATCTCGACGGCCACCTTCAAGATGTAGTTCGCGCGAAATGCCATCTCGTTCAGGAGGCTGAATCGCCCAAACGCAACGAACAGACGCACGTAACGCGCGAGCATCCTATCCCCCGTAGGCGCTGTAGCGCCGCAGACCCCAGCGGTACAGGAGGCGCGACAAGACCATCAACGCGACAGCCCACGCGGCTTGGCCGGCCAGGCCATACCACAGGTCGTCGCCGCGGATCTTGCCGAGGAATACCGCGGCTGGGAAGTACGCAAGGTACTGCATCGGCAACGCCTTCAGGATAGCCACCCAGTTTATTGTGAAGTCGAGCCAACCCCACTGGACGTGGGTGGGCGGCAGCAGGTCGATGGGGAACATGTGGCCGGAGACGAAGTAGTTGAGAGTCATGATCACGTACATGAACGAACTCACTTCGAGCAACCAGAAGCCGATCATGCCTATGCACGCTTCGAAGTGGAAGCCGACCACGAACCCCAGCAGCAGCGACACGACGTACGCGGCGAACGTCGGTCCATCGGGGAGTCGTTCGAAGTAGCGCGAAAACAGGGCGAATATGAGTGCGTACGGAATCGCGGACGTGACGATGTAGGCAACCTTGTGGGCTGCACGGTAGGCGGTGAGGTAGCCGATCATGTCGAGCGGCTGAACGAGATACTTCTTGAGCGAACCGTCGCGGATGTCGCGCGCGACGCCACTGGCCAGCCCCGGCATCGACGAGAACATCCGGCTGATGTGAACTAATAACAAGTACGCGATCATATCGTGGTAGCGAAAACCGGCCAATTCGGCGTCCTCGCCGTGACCGGTGCCGCGGTAGACGGCTCGCCAGAGCAGGATCGTAGTGACCATCGGCAGAAAGCGTAGGATCGTGCCGAGCAAAAAGTCGCCGCGGTACGCGAGTCGCTCGATGAGCGACACGCGAAAGATTCGCATGTACTTGCGGGCGGTGACGATACTAATCACGCTTGGCCCCCGCGAAGATGCGAGCGATCATCTGCTCGAGCGGCGGGTCCTGAACGCTCACGTCGAGTAGTTTGTTCCCATCGAGGATCGCACCGAGGGATTCGGCCACACGCTCGCGATCCACGCTTAGCTCGACGAGGGGACCGTTGCGCTTGGTCACCGTGCCGAAGCGTTCGAGTGTATCGGGTACGACCCCTGCAAATTCGAGGTGGAGTTGCTTCTCGCGACCGAACTGGTCGGAGATCCCGTCGAGGTCACCATCGTAGATGACCTTCCCCTGCGTGATGATGAGGACGCGGCGGCAGAGCGCTTCCACGTCGCGCATGTAATGGCTGGTCAAGAGCATCGTGACGCCGCGGGCCTTGTTGTACTCGCGCAGGCAGTTCTGAATCTTGACCTGTCCGATCACGTCGAGGCCGATGGTCGGCTCGTCGAGGAGGAGCAATTGCGGTCGGTGGAGGAGGGCGGAAATCAATTCCATGCGCATCCGTTCACCGAGCGACAACTCGCGGACGGGTTGTTTGACGAGCTCGTGAACTTCGAACATCTCGATCAGTTCGCCGAGAGTCGTCTCGAACTCCGCGGCCGGCAGCGAGTAAATTTCGCGGTGGAGCTGGAAACTGTCGCCGGCCGGCAGATCCCACCAGAGTTGATTCTTCTGGCCCATGACCAATGCGAAGCGGCGGCGGAAGTCATCGTCGCGGTCCCACGGCGTGTAGCCGAGGACCCTCGCCTTGCCGGACGTGGGGAAAATGAGACCGGAGAGCATCTTGAGCGTGGTGGTTTTGCCGGCACCATTCGGGCCGAGGAATGCGACCACTTCGCCGGGTTCGATTGAGAAACTGACGCCGGCAACGGCTTCGACGGTCTTGTACTCCCGGCGGACCAGTCCGCGGACCGCTCCCAGCAACCCCGGCTTCTTCTGCACGACACGGTAGGTCTTCGTCAGGTCGCGGACATCGATTATCGGCATGCGCCTCGCACTCCAGGCCCGTGGTCCCCGGAGAGATTGTACGGACGCGGCTGGAGGTTCTTACACTTCGCGCGCCACCGTTTCGCGCCAGTAGTCCAGCGTGTCGCGTAGCGTTTGCCGCAAGGCGTAGCGAGGCTCCCAGCCCGTGGCCGTGCGCAGTTTAGTGGCATCGGCCACGACGACCGCAGCATCGGCCGGACGCAGCCGATCGGCCTTGGTCACGATCTCGACCCGGCGTAAGCATAGATCGCAAAGACCATCCACGACCTCCTGCATCGACACCGCAACTCCGGTACCTGCGTTGTAAGCCTCACCACTTCGGCCCGCGTTCATCGCAAGACGATACGCTTCCGCCATATCGCGCACATCGGTTAAGTCTCGCCGTGCGCTCAGGTCGCCCGTCTCGAGACGAGGCGCGACACGGTCGCGCTCGATTAAGGCTAACTGGCGGGCGAAGCTTCCCACCGCGAACTGTGGCGACTGACGCGGGCCGATCTGGTTGAACGGGCGAACGATGACGATCTCCAGGCCAGGGTGTCGAGTCAACTGATAGCTGAGCAGGTCGGCCGCCGCCTTGCTTGCGGCGTAAGGGCTGACTGGCCGCAGTGGCGTTTCCTCGTCGACGGGTCGGCCGGGTGCGTCCTCGGTCGAGTAAATCAGGCCGGTCGAAACGTAGACGATGCGCGGCTTTTCACCCCAACGGATCACAGCGTCGTAGAGTGTCCGCGTGGCCGACAGGTTGCCGGTCCACGCGGCGTCCGGCTCGTGAAATGATCGACCCGTCTGAGCATAGCCTGCAAGGTGATAAATCTGTTCCGGCGCAACCGCTCGAAGGACCGATTCGACGGTCCTGCCGTCGCAGAGGTCGGCAGCGTGGAGGTTGACGCGATCGGCGAGGTGACGCCACTCGATCGGCCAATCGCCGCGCCGGCCCAGACCGTGCAGGTCGGCCCCACCGGCGGCGAGCAAGTCTTCGGCCAAGTGACCGCCGACGAAGCCGGTGACGCCGGTGACAAGAATGCGCACGTCAGGCGTTAGCTCCGTACCGCTTTAGGTCTGCTTTCACCATCATCTCGACGAGTTGGGGGAAGGACACCTCCGGCGTCCAACCGAGGACGCGCTTTGCCTTGGCCGGGTTGCCGATCAAGAGGTCGACCTCAGCCGGTCGAATGAACGCGGGGTCGAGAACGACGTACTTCTGCCAGTCCAGGCCGACGCATCCGAAGGCCAACACGACGAGGTCGCGCACCGAGTACGTCTTGTTCGTCGCAATGACGTAATCGTCGGCCGTGTCCTGTTGCAGCATCAGCCACATCGCGCGGACGTAGTCGCCGGCGTAACCCCAGTCGCGCTTGGCGTCGAGGTTGCCCAGGCGCAGCTCGTTTGTCAAGCCACACTTGATGCGGGCTACGCCGTCGGTCACCTTGCGGGTGACGAACTCCTTGCCCCGTCGCGGACTCTCGTGGTTGAACAAGATGCCCGAACACGCGTAGATGTCGTAACTCTCGCGGTAGTTGACGGTGATGAAATGCCCGTAGACCTTGGCCACGCCGTAGGGGCTGCGCGGGTAAAATGGCGTCGACTCGGTCTGCGGCACCTGCTGGACCTTTCCGAACATTTCACTCGACGACGCTTGGTAGAAGCGGATGCCGGTGGCGTCGACGAGTCGCACGGCCTCCAACAACCGCGTGACGCCGAGGCCCGTGAACTCGCCCGTTAGGAGTGGCTGCTTCCAACTCGTCGGAACGAAGCTCTGGGCACCGAGGTTGTAGACCTCCTGTGGTCGCACCTCGCGCAGTACCTCGACGAGGGAGAGTTGGTCGAGCAAGTCGGCTTGGTGCAGCGTCAGCCGGTCGGTCAGGTGCTGGATACGGTCGAACGACTCGGTACTGGATCGGCGGACGATGCCGTGGACCTCATAGTCCTTTTCCAGCAGTAACTCCGCGAGATAACTACCATCCTGACCTGTGATGCCTGTGATGATCGCCTTCTTCATCGATGCTCCGCCTAGGAACGACCGAACACCAAATCATAGCCCACGACTACGATGGCGGAGTCGATCAGCACGTGACTCAGCCACGGTCCCACGAGTGACCCCGACCGCTCGTAGAGCCAGCACCACACGACGCCGCCCGCGGCCACACCGAGCGAAAACGGCAGCACGGCCCGCCAAAACGCTCCAGGGAAGTACACGCTCAAGACGACGACGTGGTGGCCCATAAACGCCAGGCTGGCCAACAGTGCTGCCGCCCAAAATGGCCAGGCCGACCGTAGGCCACCGAACGCGAACCACCGCCAGTAGTATTCTTCGAAGAGCGAATGGGCCAGCGACAGGAAGACCGCGAACGCGGCGAATCGCTCCGGTGTGTCGATGCCGAACTCGGTGACCTTCGCACGAACCTGTTTCGATGCACTTGCGAAGGTCGGCGAATCGGCGAGCCAGCAGCGATAGAGAACTAGGATGGCAACACCGACCGCGAGTCCAAAGACTAACCCCAACACGATTCCCTGCGACGCCGCGAGCCGAGTCTGCGAAGAGTCTGTTCCTCGCGCTCGCTTTGCGAACTCGGCACGCGGCGTCACGAAATAGTACACGACGGGAAGCAATAGCCCCGTCAGCTTCCCCACGGTGTACAACGCCAGTAACTTGGGGTTGGTTGCCGGCTCGCCGGACGTAGCGACAACGAAGTGCGCGTACGTCACGACCGTCGGGAACGCGAGGGCAAATGCCAGCAGCCAGTTGCGCCCACTCACGATAGTTCGCCGATCACGCGCTTGACCAGCACGCGCAACTTCGCTTCCGCCTCGTTGGCCACTGCGACGATTTCGAGGTGGTTCGTAGGCTCGAGGGCGTCGGCGAGGCACATGTCGGTCACGATCGAGAAACCGAGGACTTTCATGCGGGCGTGTACCGCGACGATGACCTCGGGCACCGTGGACATGCCGACCGCATCCGCTCCAATGCCGCGCAAGAACCGATATTCCGCCCGCGTCTCCAAGTTCGGCCCCGTGACGGCGACGTAAACGCCCTGCTGAGTGACGATCCGCTCTTCGATCGCCACGCGGCGGGCGAGGGCGACGAGCGACTTGTCGTACGGTTCGCTCATGTCGGGGAAACGCTCGCCGAGGCGGTCGTCGTTGGGACCGATGAGTGGGTTGTCGCCCATCAGGTTGATGTGGTCCTCGATGACCATAACGTCGCCCTTGGCGAACTGCGGGTTCAACCCGCCGGCCGCATTCGAGACGATCAGAGTTCGGCACTCCAGGGCCTTCATGACCCGCACCGGGAATGTTAACTGTCTTTGGTCGTATCCCTCGTAAGCATGGAACCGGCCGGACATGGCAATGACAGCCTTGCCCGACAGTGTGCCGCAAACTAACTCGCCAGCGTGGCCGAGGACAGTCGAACGCGGAAAGTGCGGCAGGTCGCCGTAGGGGAGCTTGACGGCGTTTTCGATATCGTTGGCGAGGGCCCCGAGTCCGGTGCCGAGTACGATACCAACGGTGGGCTTGCCGTCCCAGCGGGAAGCGACCGCTTCTCGGGCTTCCACTATCTGATCGAACAACTCGGACATCGCACGCTGCCCTCGGCCAGGGAATGTCGGGGTATCGTGCGGTTGTATCCCACCGGCGTTCAGTCGGCGAGGCAGACGCGATTGCGGCCTGCCTGTTTGGCCCGGTAAACGGCTTGGTCAGCAGCCTTGAGCAGTTGTTCGGGATGCAGTGTTGCAGCCCCGCGGGCGGCGACACCGATGCTCACCGTCACGTTGTGGGCAAAGCCGTTGGACGCAACCGGACTGGCCGCAACGGACTCCCGCAACCGTTCACCGCACGTCTCGCCGGCCATTCGGTCGGTGAACTCGCAGAGTACGACGAATTCCTCGCCACCCAGACGGCAGACCAATTCGTTCTTTCGCGCGGCCTGTCGCAATCTGTCGGCAATGGCCCGTAGCACCATATCGCCCGTGTCGTGGCCGTGGGTGTCGTTGAATCGCTTGAAGTAATCGACATCCACCAATAGGCAAGCCATCGGTTGCCGGTGGCGGTCGGAGGCAGCCCAGCAGCGGCGCAACTCGGCCATCGCGGATCGCCGGTTGGGAAGTCCGGTCAGGTCGTCGGTGAGGGCGATCTGCTCCAGCCGGCAGTTCAATTCCTGAAGTTCGCGGTTGCGGCGGTCGAGGTCCGCCTGAAGCGCGAGCAATTGTCGCAGGTAGGCGTCCTCCTTGTCTCGGAGGCGCTTTTTGTCGAGGCTCGCCGTGATGCGGGCGTGGAGCATGAGTGGGTTGAACGGCTTCGTCAAGTAATCTTCCGCGCCGATTTCGATACACTTCGCGGCTGTATCGGCCTCGCCGAGTCCCGAAATCACGATGACCGGGATTCCTTTCAGATCGTTGCGGGCCTTGATCTGTCGGAGTACCTCGCGGCCGTCCAATTCCGGCATCATGACATCGAGCAGGATTAAATCGCAGTTCTCACGGCTAAGGATGTCGAGCGCCTGGACACCGTTTTCCGCGATGAGGACACGGCGCCCCATATTCTCGACGTGGCGCGTCAACAAGAGACGATTGATCCGATCGTCTTCGACAACCAGAAGCGCCG
>CAZNSL010000112.1:0-10578 GCA_964574975.1 uncultured Alcaligenaceae bacterium
ACTCCTTCACCACCCATAACCTATGCGAAATCCGACTATCCGGATAGCCTCTTACTTCGTATCCGGAAACACCAACCGCACGCACGTCCCTCGCCCCAGCGTACTCTCCGCGGCCACCGTACCGCCGTGAAGGGCCGCGACGCTTTTGACCAACGCCAGACCGAGGCCGACGCGGCCGTTCGTCGTCCGCGCCCCATCGGCTCGGTAGAAGCGGTCGAACACGAACGGCATGTGTTCCGCCGCGATCCCCTCGCCGGTGTCCGCGACTTCGACGGACATCGCTCCTGGCTGCTGGACTGCTCGTACGGTCACCCGGCCGCCGGCCGGCGTGTGGGCCAAGGCATTGGCCACCAGGTTGCCGAGGGCCCGCTGGAACAGCGTCCGGTCCAGCGCCGCGGTCAACCCGGCGGGGGCATCGGCCGTGAGGGCCACGCCCGTATCGGCCGCGATTGGCTCGTAGAAGCCGACAGCCGCGCTCAACTCTGCGCCCACATCGAGCGGTTCGCGGACGATCTCCGCCTCCGGGTTGTCGGCGCGCGACAGGAACAGCAACGTATCCACCAACTTCGCCAACCGAGCGCACTGCTCCAGGCACGATCCTAATACCTCGCGGTACTCCTCCGGCGTCCGGGCCTGGCTCAGCGCGACTTCGACTTCGCCGCGCAGGACGTGCAGCGGCGTTCGCAATTCGTGTGCGATGTCGGCCGAAAACCGCGTCGCTCGGCCGAAGGCGTCTTCCAGGCGCACGAGCATGGCGTCGAAGGTCGCGGCCAACTCCGCCAGTTCCGCTGGCATCCCGGCGGCCCCGATGCGTTCGCCGAGGGTCGAAGCATTGATGCGAGCGGCCGTGGCGCTCACGTCGGCGATCGGCCGAAGACCACGGCGGGCAACACGGTAGCCGACGAGGGCACACGCCGCCGGGGCGGCCAGAAGGACCGCCACCAGTGCCCGCCGGAAGTCGCGCAACAGCCGATCGTCTTCGGAGCGGTTGAGGCCAAGTTGTAACACGCGGCCGTCCGAGGCGTGACTGGTGACTCGGTATCCCGCGACGACGGCCGGGGCGTCTCCCGGCGGCGGGAAGGCCGCGACGGGCAGCCGCTCGGCCATGCCCGGCGTTTCCAGCAGCGTCTTGCCGGCGGCGTCGAGAACGCGCATATCGATGCGGGCGTGGCGGCTCGCTTCCCACTCCCATTCCAGTTCCTGCTTCAACCCGCGCAAGTCCTCCTTGTTGACGAGTACCGTGAGGATGCGAACCTTGTCGGCGAGCAGTTCGTCCTGCTCCTCGTCGAGGTGGGCGGACAAGGTGACGTACAGCGCGCCGGTGGCGAGGAGGATGAGAAGGAAGGCGGAGCCGGCGTACCACGCGGTCAGGCGAGCCGCCAGCGACCGGGGGGCGTGTCGCTCAGGCGTCGTCGCGGAAGACATAGCCGACGCCCCGGACGGTGTGGATCAACTTGCGCTCGAACGGGTCGTCGACCTTCGCCCGCAACCGGCGAACGTGGACATCGACGACGTTGCTTTCGCCCTCGTGCGGCATGCCCCAGACTTCGGAGGCGAGCGTCGAGCGCGTCTGCGGTTCGCCGCGCTGCCGGGCCAGATACGCCAGGAGGACGAACTCGCGCGGCGTCAGGCCGAGGTCGCTGCCGCCGCGGGTCGCGGTTTGGCGCAAGAGGTCGAGGTGCAAGTCGCCGGCGGTGAGCGTGTCGGCCAGGCCGGTGGTTCGCCGCAGGACCGACTGCACGCGGGCCAGGAGTTCCGCGAAGGCGAACGGTTTGACCAGGTAGTCGTCGGCACCGAGGTCGAGGCCCTTGACGCGGTCGCGCACCGCATCGCGGGCCGTCAACACGATGACGGGCTGCGTCCGGCCGGCGGCTCGCAATTCGTTCAGCACCGCCCAGCCGTCGCGCCCGGGCAGCATCACGTCGAGGACCACTAGCGCGTACGAGCCGGTCAGGGCCAGTTGCAGTCCCGCGTCGCCGTCGGTCGCGACATCGACCGCGTAGCCCTTCTCGGTCAACCCCTTGCGGAGGGCGGCCGCCGCCTTCGGCTCGTCTTCGACGACCAGGATGCGCATGGCGGCATTATAGCAATGCCGCCGCGCCGGCCGGTTAGAAGTCGCCGGGGATTTCGCCGGCCGACCGCGTGCAGAGGGCGGCGAAGAGGTCGAGCGAGACCGCCTCGCGCACGAACTGGACGTGCCCGTCGGCGAAGCAGCAGTTGATGCCGCCGTTGTGGAAGCTGTACGGGTCGTTGTCGTTCCGCTTGTTCATGGCGAAGGTGCAGCCGGCCGATTGGCCGCAACCCTCCTGCGAGCCGTCCGCGTTAACGCCGTCGAGGCTGAACGGCCCCTCGCTGTCGATCCACCCCTGGCCCTGATCAGTCGTCAAGTCGGGCCGCGGCTGGCCGGCTCGGAATACTAGTGGCCGTCCGCCGCACTCGACGAGGACGATCGTCTGCGAGGTGCCGTCCATGATGTCCGTGAGCCGGACGGCCGAGTTGCGGTACATTGCGGAGCGGTTCGTCGTGTTGGTGGCGTACAGAGTCGGGTTGATCACCGTCTGGACGCCCATGATCGCCTCGTAGTCGTTCGGCGCGAGCGGGCGGGTCAGGGTCAGGGCCGGTCGGGGCGGCTTGGGAGCGTAAGTCAGCGATTCGTTGCGCATCGGAACGCTTGGGCAGACGTACGTCTTCACGTCGTAGATCGCTGCGTCGAGGTTGGTGCCCTCCCACCAGTTCACGGTGAAGTTGTACAGCTTCTGGAGGTTCTCCTGCTCGATGTACGGCAGGCTCAGGGCACGCCAGCCGACGAACTTGCCCTGCGGGTTGCCCGGCCCGGCCACGGTCCAGCCGGCCGCCGGCAGGACGCCGTTGGAACTGTGGAAGTTGTGAAGGGCCAGGCCGAGTTGCTTGAGGTTGTTCTGGCATGTCGACCGGGCGGCTGCATCGCGGACCTTATGGATGGCGGGCAACAACAGGCCGATCAGAACGGCGATGATGGCGATCACCACGAGCAACTCGATCAGCGTAAAGGCGCGTCGTTCCGCGGGCCGCATGGTGTCGTCTCCGGTCGCTCGTGCGGGAATCTTACGGTACTGTAAGATTACAGGAGTGTAACGACAGCCGCACGCGGCGTCAACGGAGCGACGGACATTTTGGTCCCGTCCACGCAAAGCACTCAGCCGAACGTCCGTTACGGCGGCATGGGGCCGGCTGGCGATTTCGTGGCGAATGGAACCGGTCGTTGTTCAGGGGACCGGACGGTCTCGTACGATGACCTCAATAGTCGCCTCAGGTGATTTCTCCCCGCAACGGCGAAACCGACTCGTGTCACCGACGATCTTGTTGCTGTCCTTGATCGCCCAATCGCCCACCGACCCTGCCGACGCTATCTACCACGGCGGCCCGGTCGTGACCGCGTGTGATGCCCGCGCCACCGCTGAGGCCTTCGCGGTGCGGGAGGGGCGCGTCGTCGCGGTCGGAGCGAAAGCCGACGTACTGGCCCACGCCGGCCCCGCGACGCGGTTCGTGGACTTGGCCGGCACGACGCTCGTGCCGGGCTTCATCGATCCGGCATCGCACGTTGCCGATCTGGCTCTGCTTTGGGGCGCGCCCGATCTGGAATCGCCCGCCTTCGGCACGGCGCGATCCGTCGCCCAACTCGTCGCCGCGCTAACGAAACACGCCGCCGATGCCAAACTTCCACCGGGTACGGCGTGCGTTGTCTTCAACTACGACCCGGCACGATTGACGGAACGCTGCGACCCGACACCTGCCGAACTCGCCGCCCTCGGCCGGCCTGTGTTCCTGCTACACACGTCCGGGCGACGAGCCGTGACCGGCGCGGGTATTGTCGAAGGTCCGGCCGTCGAGGACGCGCTGTTGCAGGCGTTGCCGAAACGGGTGGGCGAGCCGTTCGACGAAGTGGAGCGTTTGTATGCGAGCCAGGGCGTGACCACGGCCCGCGAGCGAACGTTGCTCGCACCGGCGGCCGAGCGCCTGCGGGCTGCCCGCCACCGGTTCGCCATCGACGTGGTGCCTGGCACCGGAGGCCCGACGCCGATTCAGCCGCCGGGTCCGCTGGTGATGGTGCATGACGCTGTGAATGGGCCGCGGCGGCTCGACCCGTTGGCTGCACTGCGCGAGGTCGCCGGAACGATCGCGGTCGGCGGGCCGGCCGATTTCGTCGTCTTGTCGGCCAACCCGCTCGCGGTCGAGCGGACGAAGCTCAAAGACGTGCGCGTGCTGGAGACGATCAAGGGTGGAGTGACGGTGTTCCGAGCGGCGGGCGAGACCGGCCGACCGCACCCGTACTACTGCCGCTGCTGTTCGGACCCGAACCCGCCGCGGCGCGGCTGGGCCGACTCACTACGGCGGCCGGTGCCCAAGTCCGGGCCGCGGTTGCCCGGCCCCGACGGCGACCCGGTGCCCTCCGGCGGGCGATCGCGGCCGTAACGGAACTCGGTTGGCTCGTCGCGCCGCGCGATGCAGCGGTCGACGCGAAGCAGCATGCGCGGCGTGTGGCACACGCCAGCAGTATCCCGTTGTGGCGTCTTCTCGCCACGAGATAACCACTGCGCCGTGCCGACACCGGCTGAAACTCTATCGAGTCGTCGGCGGTCGCGCCCCCGCTTCTCGACGCGCCCGTTCCTTATCGTGTCCAGCCCGCTTCCACCGGACGACGTAGGGCAGGGCGAATAGGTACAGCCCGGTGGCCCAGAGTAGCAGGAGCGTCAGGCCGGCCGGTAGGAACACCCAATGCTTCACCGCGTCGTGGAACCACGATCCGTCGTGCAGTGCCTCGATCGCGTCCGACCGCCGGTACGCTACCTGGAGGACATCGCCCGTCGCCGCGTCGAGCTGAACCTCCCAACCGCTCGCGGCTGTCACCTTGATTGTTCCGCGCGACGGGCGAAGGTCCAGACGTGCCACGTCGCCCCAGGTGCGGATGCCGACCTTGGGCACGGACAGGCACGTGGCCAGGACTTGCGCGAACGACACCTTTGGCTCGCCGCCCACGCCCCGCCGCTCCGGCGGTTGGACCCACGGCACTTGTTTCTTGACCTGGAGGAGCAGTCCGGTGGCGACGATCACGGCCAGCGGGATCGCGGAAGCGGCGGCAGCCCAGTAATGGACCCGCCGAGTCAGGAGGTTCAGCTTCATGGCGATCCCGCCAGGCGGCGCGTAGGATGACGAAACGGTAACTTATCTACCCTCGGGACGGATCACAAGGGGCTGCCACAGCCGATATGCGGCAAGCGCGGGAAAAGCCGTGCCGCAACCGCGGCGGCCCGATACCATCGACTTTGCCCCGAGACGCTCCGAACCAGGGAGGTTCCCGCCGTGAGCCGCCGATCCCACCGACGACTGGCCTTCACGCTCATCGAACTCCTCGTCGTCATTGCGATCATTGCCGTCCTGATTGGACTGCTGTTGCCCGCTGTGCAGAAGGTTCGCGAGGCGGCGGCCCGGTCGCAGTGCGGCAACAACCTCAAGCAGTTGGCCCTCGCCTGCCACAACTACCACAGCGCCACCGGCCAGTTGCCCTACGGCCGCAAGTACGACAGTTGGGACTCCTACACCTGGACCCAGTTGGTCCTGCCGTACATCGAACAGGACTCCGTCTATAAGGGCTACGCGCCGACCCTTGGTGTCACCGCGTGGTCGCAAACGTATCCCGGCCCGAACGGCCCGATCGGCAACGATGCGGCCCAACGCGCCAGCCGGCACGCGGTCATGAAGACGTTCATCTGCCCCTCCGACGAAGGCCCCAGCTTCAACGAGATCGCGACCAACGAATACGGGGCCGTCCGCGGCAGTTACCGCGGCTGCGCCGGCAGTGGCGACATGTACGGCGACGCGAACTTAGGCGACACCAGTGGCGGGCCGTGGGGGCCGGGCGTCTTCGGCGTCAAACCGTTCCAGACGGCCGACCCGGCCGGGCGCATTTTCAACACCACGGGACCGCGGACCACGGGTGAAACCCTGACCGGCATCGCCGATGGCACCTCGAACACCCTCATGTTCTCCGAAGGCGTCACCCCAGAGACGACCACCTTCTGGGGCGGCCCGATCGGCATGGCGATCTACGGCAACATGGGCGGCTCGCTGTTCACCACGAGCCTCGCCCCGAACTCGTCGTCGCCGGATCGACCGATCGGCCCGTGCCCGCAGAATCAGGGGATCGCGTCGTATACCGCGCCGTGTGTCTCGCTTGGCGGCAACACCTGGTGGACGCGCAGCGGCGTCGGAGCGCAGGTGGCGGCCCGCAGCCGGCACTCCGGCGGCGTCGATACGGCCATGGCCGACGGGTCGGTACGGTTCGTGACCAACAATGTCGACCTGGCCGTGTGGCGGGCCGCGGGCACGCGCTCGATGGGTGAGACGTTTGCCGTCCCGTGAGATTGGGAGGGGTGCGATGGGACTGGTCCGCGCGTTCGCCGTCGCCGCTGTATTCGCGGCGGTCCTCGGCACGTCTGGCTGCGGCAACGGCGGCTTGGCCACGGTTGCCGGGGCCGTCACCTACGAGGGCGAACCGGTCGGCGACGGCTACGTCACGTTCACCCCGGCCGACGGCAAGGGGCCGGACGCCGGCGGTCCCATCGCTGCTGGCCGCTACAGCGTCGCCGGCATGACGCCCGGCAAAAAGATCGTCAAAGTGGTGGCCGTCAGGAAGGTGAACTTCGCCTCGACCAGCGCCGAGATGCAGGCCAAGGGAACCGCGGCTCGCAAGGCCGGCAACTACGATGGCCTGGTCGATCCGGCCGACACGATTCCCACCAACGCCGACGGCAACAACGTCACCGTCGAAGTTGTTGCCGGCAGTCAGACGCAGGACTTCCACCTCAAGAAGCCGGCCGCCAAGGGCCGGCCGGCCGGCGGGTCGTGACTTTTTCTTTTTTCCGCGCGAACCTTTCCCCGACGCGACCCGTCTGACTGGCGGACCCCTATCGGGTATTCGCCCGCTTTTTGCGCAAGGCCTTGGATCGGGCATCGTATTCGTGTAGGATTCGATGTCCGGCCCGCCGGGGCTGGGCGTTAATGTTTGTTGTCGAGTGGATGAGGTGTAGTACCGCTTTCCTCGAGTGCCGTCCGCGGGTCCGCGGCCGATTCGGTTGTTGACCCATCACCTTCCCTTTGCCGGAGGTCGATCATGGTTCAGCTCAAGCTGTCGTTGGTGCAACTCGTCGCGCAGGCCGGCCAAAAGGCCGTTGTCGGCGTGGAGTCGCTCGGCACGCTGTGGGCCGACCCGATCGCCCCGGCGTCCCGCACCGACCGGACCACCCTACCGGCGGAACCGACTCCGACCTATTCGGATAATCCCGGCCCATCCGGGTTTATGCCGGATGGGCACCGGGCCGGTCGGCCCGCCAGTACGAGTGGGTTCCGCGTTCGCAGCCACCCCAGGGCCGCCATCGCCTGGCGACCTACGGGGTTACGGGCCAGAGTTTTGGCCCGGAGTCCGCGCGTCATACGCCGCACGCCGTGTCGCACGACAGTGTCTTGACGGCGGATTGACGCACGAACGGCTTCGTACGCGGGGACCGGTCGGCCGCTGCCGACTCCCCCACGCCGTAGACACCACCCGACCGCCGCCGGACGGCTGATCCGTCGCGCCGCGTGGTCCGATACCCCGCACTTCGCCGGGGAAGGACGCACCGGACGATCGACACCACCACCCGGCCGCGAGTCCGGCGTCCGCCAAAACGGCGGGACGCCGACGCAGCGCGACCGCGCGGATTTGCGGGCCGACGGAACCGTTTCCCGGTTCGGTGGCTAACGCGAGCCGTGCGTTCAGCGCCCGACGACACCGCCGTCCCCCTGCTTGAGATCCCGGGGCGGGCGCGCGGATTCGTCGGCGTGCGTGGGCCACCACACACGGACGGATCGGACGGGGCAGAATGACCATGAGCTGGACGGAGGTTGAGGAGCTGGTGCGGCTGGCCCAGGCGGGCGACCGGGTCGCGTTTGGCGAGCTGGTGGCCCGCTTCCAGGGGGCGGTGTACGCGATGGCGCTGCAGCGCGTCCGCGACGCGGGCGAGGCGCAGGAGCTGGCGCAGGAGGTGTTCGTGCACGCGATGCGGAAGCTGCCGCAGCTGCGCGACCCGCGCTGCTTCGCCGGCTGGCTGCGGAAGATCACGGCGCGCATGGCGATCAACCGGCTGACGCGGCGCAGCCCGCTGCGCGGTGCGGAGCCGGAGCTGATCGACGCAGTGCCGGCGCGCGAGCGCGGCCCGGCCGAAGAGTTGGAGCGCGCCGAGGACCGGGCGGAGCTGCACGCGGGTCTGCGCGGCCTGAAGGCGGCCGACCGGGAGACGCTGGAGGCGTTTTACCTGCGTGGCCACAGCCTGAAGCAGATCGCGCGGGCCAGCGGTGCGCCGGTCGGTACGATCAAGCGGCGTCTGCACGTGGCTCGTCTGCGGCTGAAGGCCGTCATGGAGGGCGGCAAGCCAGCGGTACGCCGGCGCGAGTTGGCGTGCGTGTGACGCTGACGTGATGTAGCTACCCGGCGAGCCGGGAGCGTCAGCGACCGGAGGTTCAATCCTCCGGTCACTCACGCTCCCGGCTCGCCGGGTCATATTGTTTCGGCCGCGGCTTCGGCCACCTTGCCGAGGTACTCCAACACCCCTGGCTCGTATCCGAACTGGGCGCTGAGTTTGTCGCCCTGTTCCGTCCACAACCGCTTCAGGTTCTGCGCGATCGCCGGATCGCCTCCGGTGAAGGCGCTCACCAGAGCCTGCCGACGCTTCTCCAACGCCTGCGCCTTTGGGTCGGCCGGGTCGGTGCCGTTGTTCATCTCGGCGGTGTACTCGGCCATCAGCTCGGCCCAATTCGCCGTCCCTTGCTGGGCGATATCCTGCCCGGCTGCGGCCGCCTCCTCGCAGCGCTTGCGGAAACCCTCCAACTGTTCCGGTGTGTAGTAGTTCTCGATCACGGTCATCACCTCGATGGTTTCGAGAAACGTCTCGGCGGAGACTTCCCCCGCCGTTTGGAAGTACGCGGCGATCGTCTCAAGCCCCGCGCATAGTCGCCGCTGCAACTCGATCTGTTCCCGCAGGCGCGCGATATGGAGGCGAATCACCTCCAGCGGCGAGAAAGCCGGCCGGTCCAGACAATCGCGGACCTGCTCCAGCGTGAAGCCGAGTTGCCGCAACGACACGACCTGTTGCAGACGGGCCACATCGGCCGCGGTGTACTGGCGATAGCCCGCATCGCTGCGGAGCGACGGCCGCAAGAGACCGATCTCGTCGTAATGGTGCAGCGTGCGGACCGTCAGCCCGGTGCGCTTGGCCAACTCGCCGACCTTCAGCGGTACGAACGCCACGGTTGGACCTCCGACCGAGTCCTGGACAATGTTGCCACGGTGGGATGGTACGCCCTCACGTTGCGTGAGGGTCAAGCGACATCGCACTGATTGGGAAAAAATGTTGGCCCGATACAATCGCCTCATGAAGTACGTCATCGTTATCCCCGACGGCGCGGCCGACGAACCGCAAGTTTCGCTCGGCGACCAGACGCCGCTCCAAGCTGCGAAGCTGCCGAACTGCGACCGCGTCGTTCAGCAAGGCGTCGTCGGGCTAACCAATAACGTGCCGAAGCCGCTGACGCCGGCCAGCGATGTGGCAACGCTCAGCCTGTTCGGCTACGACCCGCTCACCGTGTACACCGGCCGCGCTCCGCTCGAAGCCGCGGCCCTCGGCGTCAAGCTCGGCCCCGATGACTGGGCCGTGCGCTGCAACCTCGTCCACGTGGACGACGGCGTCATGCGAGACTTCACCGCCGGCCACATTCCGAGCGAGCAGGGCCGGCAACTGATGGCGACCATCGCCGAACGCCTCGGCGGACCAACGCCAGACGGTGGTCGCATTGAGTTCGTGCCCGGCGTCAGTTATCGCAACTTGCTCGTGTACCGCGCCGGTTCCCGCCCCGTGCCGTTGACCGAGGACACCAAGACGCAAGCCCCGCACGACATCCCCGACAAGCCGATCGACGAGTACCTGCCGCAGGGGCCGGGCAGCGGCTTGTTGTGCGACCTGATGGAGCGCAGCCGCGATGTCCTGGCGGCGCATCCCGTCAACCTGTCGCGCATCCACGGCGGCCAGCGGACGGCGACACAAATCTGGCTGTGGGGCCAGGGCGTCGCGCCGCGACTGTGGCCGTTCGCCGAGCAGTACGGCCTGCGCGGGGCGATCACCAGCGGCGTCGATTTGGTCCGCGGCGTCGGCGTGTTGCTCGGCTGGGACCGCCTCGACCACCCGGCCGTCACCGACTACCTCGACAACGATTACGAGCGCCAAGCCCTGCTCGCCATCGACGCGCTGAAGTCGCACGACCTCGTGTGCGTTCACGTCGAGGCCCCGGACGAGGCATCGCACGAGGGTAAGGCCGACAAGAAGGTGGAAGCGCTGGAGCGGATCGACCGCGACATCGTCGGGCCGCTGTTGGACGCGCTGCCGCGTCACGGCGACTGGCGGTTGCTGGTCGCGCCCGACCACCGCACGCCGCTGCGAACGCGGGCGCACAGTTACGGCGCGGTGCCGTTCGCGGTGGCCGGCACGGGGGTCGCTCCCGGCGGTCAAT
>CAZNSL010000113.1:0-10558 GCA_964574975.1 uncultured Alcaligenaceae bacterium
GGTCGAGGCCGGCCGGCACACCGACGCGCGCGCGGTGTTGACTCCACTCTTGGATTACCCGGCCGCCGAGACAAAGTGCGACGCGCACCTGATCCTCGCCCACAGCGCCTTCGAGCAGGAGGAATTACGCAAAGCGTTGCGTCATCTGAAGGACGCGGAGAAGGTGTTCCCCGACGGGTTCGACGCCGCAGCGTGGGAGTTGAGGGGCCACGTCCTGGAGAAGCTCGGTGATGTGGCCGCTGCCGAGGCCGCGTTCCGTAAGGCGCTCGACAAGGAGCCAAGCCCGCCAGCTCTGGAGGCCCTCGCTCGGCTGACGGCCAAGTCATCGAAGTCCGAGTCGCTCGGCTTTCTGCGGCGCTTCGTCGAATCGGTCGGTGACAACCCGGTGGGCCTGGCGCGGGCGGCCGACGTGGCAATCCTCCTTGGCCGGGCCGACGACGCGATTGCATGGGCGTCCAGTGCCCGCGAGGACGGCCACCGATTGCACGACCTAGCGCTACGGCCATTAGGGCTTGGGCACGCGGCCCGCGGCGAATACGCCAAAGCGATCGAACTGCTAGAGAAGGCACCGCTCGACGCGGCCGTCTTCGAGGCACTCATACGCTCGTACCTGGCACTCGGCCGACTCGCGGACGCCGAGATCAAGTTGAAGTCGATCGACGCTGTGGACGAGCCCACAGTCGAATTGCGGCGGACGGTCGAAGCCGTCCGCAAACTCGGAGGACGCCGCGATGCGTTGAAGAAGCTCGCACCGGAAGCCAAGGTAGCTGACCTGGAGCGCGTCGCGTGCGCCGAACCTCTGTTCGCCGATGGCAAGGTCGAGGCGGCCGCCGCGATGATCGAGCCGGCAATGGCCGGCAGTGCAAGCTGTGGGCCGGCGCTCGGTCTGCGGGCGCAGATCCACGTCGAACGCGGCCGGCTGACCAAGGCGCTGCGCGACGCCGAGGCCGCGGTTGCACTCAGTCCCGGCGACTGGCGCGGCTACGCGGCTCGCGGCCGAGTCCGTTTCGAGCGCGCGGCGGATGGGGCACTTGCCGACTTGGAAAAGGCGGCCGAATTGAGTGCCCGCAAGGACCCGGCGACCCTGCACGCCTTAGCAGCAGTACTCGCCAAAACCGGCCGCGTCGAACTAGCCGTCGAGACTCAGCGCGAGGCGGTTACGTTAAAGCCCGACGATAAGGAGATGGCCGAGCAGTTGAAGGAGTTGACGGGCAAGTGACGTTCACGTCGCCGCACGGTCGGCCAAATCGACGACAGCGCGGAATACATCGAGGTTCGGCGCGGTGACGGCCGCGTCGAACCACCGCGCGAGGCGGCGCAGATCGGAGGCGGCGCGAACGACGGCGATCAACTCGGCCGGCGGCGTGGCCTGAAACCGCATCTGAAGCGCGCGCAGCACGTCGGCCCGCCGGGCTTCGAGCATGCCGAGGGCCATTCCCTCCGCCAGTCCTTCCGCCCGTCCCTCGCGTCGCCACGCGTCGATGAGCGTGGGCGAGTCGTGCATGTGACACCTCCGCACAATCCTACGTCGCGTCGAGCGAATCTGTCGGCAGAAACGGCAACGGCCCCGGCTGTTCGCCGGGGCCGTCGAGTAATCGGGTGCGTGTGAAGCTGCTCGATGCTTGAATGAGTGCGCGGCGGCGACGCGCCGCCAGGGAGAATCACCCGCGCCCATCGGGTCGGGCCGGCCGTTCACGGCACAGCGGCTTTCTCGGACGACGTGTCCGGGCGCTGGCCCTGGAGCGGCAGCAGTTCCTGGCGGTAAATCGGCACGTTGCGCGGGGCCTCGATGCCCAGACGAATCTTCCCACGGTCGATGTCCACGACCGTAATACAGACGTTATCGCCGATGAAGATCTTCTCGCCCAGCTTGCGGCTCAGGACCAACATTCGCAACCCTCCTTCGTGCGAGGCTCCCGGTTGATTCTCCCACGGTATCATACGCCACGATGGAAAGCCGCGCCTCGTGTGTTCGGTCGAAAACCACCCCCCTTCCCCTACCCCGACCCCGGCAAGCCCGTCACGACACCCGGCAACCGAACGACCGGCTCGCCCGGAATCCCCAGCAAATCCGATACAATCGCCCACTTGTACGACGAATTGCACGACGGACATGCCGCCGGGCGCAACTCGACGACACAACTTGTGACATTGCATGGACACTCGTTCGCCTCAGCCTGCGACGAACTTCTCGCGCGTGCCAGCCAGCGCACTACCGGAGGGTGGCTTCCACAGCGCCACGGCCTCGATCGACTTCGCCAGTTCGAAGTCGCGATCGGTGATACCGCCAGCCGAGTGCGTTTGCAGTTTGACCCACAGCTTACCCCAGGTGACGGCCAGGTCCGGGTGGTGGTCGGCCGCCTCAGCAACGAAGCCGATAGCGTTGACCAGCATCAGCGTGATCGGCCAACCGCCGGTCGTGAACTTGCGGCGAATCCAGCCGTCTTCGAGCTTCCACGAGGTCAGACCGAGTTCGGCGAGTTTCGCTGGGATGTCGGCCTCGGCGTAGGTTGGTTGCTTGTCGGCCTGGCATTGTTCGGCCATTGCACGTCCTCCTTCGTATGCTGTCCGCGTTCGGGGCGATATTGACCATTGCTACCATGAGCCCGTCCCGCCCGCAAGGAACCGCGCGATGTCCGACATCCGCCACCGGCTGATCGAACTGTTCAAAGCCCGCGCCGTCGCCTTCGGCGACTTCACTCTGGCGTCGGGCAAGAAGAGCAGCTACTACATCAATTCGAAGAAGGTCCTCTTTCACGGCGAAGCCATCGCACTGCTCGGCGAGTTGCTGTACGAAGCGACGCGCGACATCGACATCCGGGCCGTCGGCGGCATCGAAGTCGGTGCGATCCCGATGGCAACTGCGGCTGTCTTGCGTTACCAACAGGCCGGCAAGACGCTCGAAGGATTCTTCGTGCGCAAGGCCGCCAAGGGGCACGGCAGTCAGGAACGGTTAGAGGGGCAGGTGAACGCTGGCGACACCGTAGCCGTGGTGGACGATGTACTGACGACCGGCGAATCGGTGGTGCAGGCGATCGAAGCCGTCGAGGCCCGTGGAGCGACCGTGGCACGGGTCGTCTGCATTGTCGACCGACTGCAAGGGGCGCGCGAGCGGCTGGCTACCTATGACTTCCGGCCGTTGTTTACGATTCGCGACCTGGGCATCGAGCCGCCCGTTTAAGACTCTGGAGGTCGACCTGCGCGTTCGAATAGCTCCGTCAGACTCACGGAAAATCCCGGCAGCACGGTGCCGCCATCGAGGCAATCGCCGTCGCGCAACTCGGTGAATAGTTCGACGCTCGAATAGACGTAGGCCGTGCGATCCGCCGGGTCGATTTCCCAAACCAAAGTCGCGCCACCAGCAAAATACTCGCGGAGCTTGCGTTCCATCTCACCGACGGTATTGCTGCCGCTCAAGATTTCGATGGCCAGGTCAGGGACGTGATCGAGGATCGGGTTGCGCGGCAATACGCGGCCGGGGAACTTGGACCATGCGAAAAAAGCCAGATCGGGCTCGCGTAATTGATCTGGTGCAACCCACAACGGTGCCTTTTCGCCCGTCCTGATGCCGAGGTCATTGGACTTGAGGTAGATGCCTATTTCAACGCCCAAAAGGAATCCGAACCACGACTCGAAGTATCCCTCGGGCTTCTCCACGATGACTCCGTCGAACATCTCACACGCGATGTTGAGGCGGTGGGCGAACTCGATGGCATCCGCCATAGTCGCCGTACCAGGAGTCGGTGTGAGTCGAATGCGATCCGCCGGGATGTAATGAAGCCGGGTTAATACATCGCCTAACGTGACCATCGGGCGGGTTGCCGTGGACATTGTCGCTACCTCAACTGGTCCATTCCGCTCGTAACGATTATCCCACCTTCGCCGCGGAACGCAACCTCGTTCGTAACCGGGCCGTGCGTCACGCGCTGGCAATACCGGACGGGTCCGGTTACAAAAGATGCGCAAACTTTGCCACCGATTCACCGAAGCGACCGCACCATGAGCTACCGATCTACCCTCGTTGCAGCACTCATCATCGCGTCGGCCATCGTGGCCCAGCCGCCCGACAACTGGGCGACGCCTGCCGCATTCAAGGCGCTCAAGTACCGCTCTGTCGGCCCAGCGGCCGGCGGGCGCATCTCGCGCGTGGCCGGAGTGCCCGGCGATCCGCTCACCTACTACGCGGCCACGGCATCCGGTGGCGTCTGGAAATCGTCCGACGGCGGGCTGACCTTCGTCCCGGTGTTCGACGACCAGCCAGTTTCGTCGATCGGCTCGGTGGTCGTCGCACCGAGCGACCCGAACGTGGTGTACGTCGGTTCCGGCGAGGCCAACATTCGCGGCAACGTCGCGGCCGGCAACGGTATCTACAGATCGACTGACGCCGGCAAAACGTGGTCCCACGTCTGGAAGAATTTAGGCCAGATCGGAACGATGGCCGTCCACCCACAGAACGCCGACATCGCGTTCGCGGCCGTCCTCGGCTCGCCGTTCGGCCCGGGCAAGGAGCGCGGCGTCTACCGCACGACCGACGGGGGCAAGACCTGGCAGCAGGTGCTGGCCAAAGATGCAGACACCGGCGCAAGCGATGTGGCTATCGACCCGAATAACCCGCGCGTCGTATTCGCTGGGCTGTGGCAGGCTCGCCGCAAACCCTGGGAGTTAATCTCCGGCGGCCCCGGCAGCGGCTTGTACGTTAGCCGCGACAGTGGCGACACCTGGAAGCAACTCAAGCCTGGCGAGAATGGCTTGCCCGAAGGGCAATGGGGCAAGATCGGCGTCGCCGTCGCGCCGTCGAACTCGGCCCGTGTCTACGCGCTCATCGAGGCCAACGAGGGCGGCCTATTTCGTTCCGACGACGGCGGCACGAACTGGACCCGTACGAGCGACAGCCGGTTGATCCGCCAACGGGCGTGGTACTACATGACGATTACGGTCGATCCGACCGATGAGAACACCGTCTATTGCCCGAACGTGCCGCTTCTCAAGAGTATCGACGGTGGCCGAACGTTTTCTCGCATGCCGGGCGCTCACCACGGCGACCACCACGATCTTTGGATCGACCCAAAGAACCCGAAGCGGATGATCGACGCCAACGACGGTGGCGTCGATGTCAGCACCAACGGCGGTACCTCCTGGTTCGCGCCGCCGCTGCCGATCGCGCAGTTCTATCACGTCAATTGCGATAACGCGACGCCGTACCGCGTCATGGGCAACATGCAGGACCTCGGCACGGCCAGCGGCCCAAGCAATAGCTTGATCGCGGGTGGCATCCGGCTAGCCGACTGGTACGGAGTCGGCGGCGGCGAGACCGGCTTTGCCGTGCCGGACCCGAAGGACCCGAACATCGTTTACGCTGGCGAGTACGGCGGCTACCTGACCCGCTACGACCGCACCACGCGACAGGCCCGCAACATCTCGCCGTGGCCGGCCAACCCGTCGGGCATCGATCCGGCGAAGATGAAGTACCGCTTCCAGTGGACGGCTCCGATCGCCATTTCGCCGCACGACAATAAGGCGGTATACCACGCTGCCCAGGTACTGTTCCGCACCAAGGACGGTGGGCAGACGTGGGAGACGCTCTCCGGCGACCTCACCCGCAACGAAAAGAGTAAGCAGCAGTGGTCGGGCGGCCCGATCACCGGCGACAACACGGGTGTCGAAATCTTCGGAACGATCTTCGCCATCGCCGAGTCACCGAAGCAGAAGGGCCTGATCTGGGTCGGCTCCGACGACGGCCTCGTCCACGTTTCGAAAGACGACGGCAAGACCTGGGAGAACATCACGCCCGGCATCCCGAACTTCCCCGACTGGGGAACGGTAACGTGCATCGAGCCGTCGCCGCACGCAGCCGGCACGGCGTACGTCGTCGCCGAGGCGCACCGCCTCAACGACTTCAAGCCCTACCTTTGGAAGACGACCGACTTCGGCAAGACGTGGACGAGCCTGACCGGCAAGCTACCGCCGGAGGAATACCTGCATGCCGTCCGCGAGGACCCGAAGAAAGCAGGTTTGCTGTTCGCCGGCTCCGAGCGCGGTGTGACGTACTCTGCCGACGACGGCGCGACCTGGCGGCCGCTGAAGCTGAATCTGCCGACGGTCGCCGTTCACGACTTGCACGTCCACGGTAACGATCTGGTCGTCGGCACCAATGGCCGTTCAATCTGGATTCTCGATGACATTACTCCGTTGCGCGAGTGGTCGGCCGAGGTCGGTGGGCAGGCGGCGCACCTGTTCCCGGTCGCGCCGGCGACGCGTTGGCGGCTCGATGGCGGCTTCTCGCATACCGGCCGCGGGTCGGCTCCCAATCCCGCGTACGGTGCGGTCATCCACTACTACGCCGCCAAGAAGCCGGCCAAGCCGGCCAAGCTCGAAATCGTCGACCCAGCGGGTCGCGTCGTCTTGACGTATACGCCCAAGGTCGAAAAGGATCAGGACGAGGAAAAGGACGAGAACGACGATGACATCGCCGAACCCAAGTTCCATTTCTCCTTCGAACCGGGTTCCATCCAACGGCACGTTTGGAACTTGCAGGCTCCGGGGTTCCCGATCATCCCGAACGCCAGGGTGGACACCGGAGACCCCAGCGACGGCTGGCTCGTCGCACCCGGCGAATACACGGTGCGGCTGACGGTCGACGACAAGGTGCTGACGCAGAAATTCGCCGTTCAGCCCGACCCGCGCTTCAAGGGCGACCTGTCGGAACAGACGACGTTCAACGAGCGGCTGCGCGGCGACTTCCACACGCTGGTCGGCACGGTGCAGCAACTCCGCGCCGTCAGTCGCCAGCTCGACGGCCGCAACAGTCTCCTGGCGAGAGACGAGCGCGCGAAAGACCTCGTCATGTCGAGCAAGGTATTGGCGCAGAAGCTGACGGCGCTCGAGGAGAAACTGCATAACCCGAAGGCCAAGGTGACGTACGATATCTTCGCTGCCCGCGGAGGGGCGATGTTGTACTCCCAATTGACGTTCCTGTTCGAGTCGATCAAAGGTGCCGACGGCCCACCGACGCAAGGGATGCAACAGGTCTACACCGAACTGGCTGCGGAGTTGAAAAAGTTGACCGACGAATTCCGCAGGTTGATCGACGACGATTTGGCGAAGCTGAACGAAGCTGCCAAGAAGCTCGACCTGCCGACGGTGTTTCTGCCTCCGGTCAAACTGCCCGGGCATCCGTCCTCGAACCGCTAATGCGGGCCGCATGCCGGAGTTTGCGTTCGGGAGCCGCTTACTGTATGCTCAACCGTTGCCGCCCGCGCTGCCGAGGATGGCATGAACGGCCCCGACTCGAAAGCCTTACTCGCCCGTGGTCAGGCGTACCTGCGCCGCGGCGAGTACGCTCGCGCTCTCACCGACTTCGATCTGGCTATCGAAGCAGATCCGTGCGACGCCGACGCACTGTTCCTCCGCGGTAACGCAAAGGGAGCGGCCGGCGACTTCGACGGGGCCATCGACGACTTCACGCGCTCGATCGCACTTCGACCCGACTTCGCCCCGGCACACCACAACCGCGGCATGGCCCACGCCGACGCCGGTCGGGCGGGCGATGCCATCGCCGACTACACCGAAGCGATCCGGCTCGCCCCCGACGACCCTGACTCGCTCAACGCCCGGGGCGTCCTACTCGCTCGCAGCAGCGACATCGACGGCGCGATTGCAGATTTCACAACTGCCGTCAAGCTCGACCCGAATCCGGCGCGCATTTACTTCAACCGCGGCAACGCCCACCTGGTACGGTCTGACGACGATGCGGCGCTCGCCGACTACGCCGAAGCCATCCGCCTAGAGCCTCAGTTCGCCAAAGCGTACCTGTTCCGCGGCCAAACCCACGCCCGTCTGGGCAATCACGCGGAAGCCGTCGCCGACCTGACGACCGCCCTACGGCTCGACCCATCGCAGGTCGAAGGCTACACGCACCGGGCCCGTTCCTACGTCGAACTCGGCGAGTTGCATCCCGCCCGCACCGACTTGACCCGAGCGGCCAAACTCGACCCGACGAGCGCCGCGCCTCTGGAGTTACGCGGTGTTGTGAATGCCGAACTGGAGGAATTCCAAGCGGCCGTCGCCGACTTCACGGCAGCGCTTCAAATCACTCCCGGCGACGCGGTAATTTATTTCAACCGCGGTCTGGTCTACGCCAGTTGCGGCGACCTTGCTGCGGCGCGGGCCGACTTCACGACTGCCCTCGAACTCAACCCCGAAGACGGGGCTTCGCTCATCAACCGCGCCACCGTGGCCGACGATCTGGGCGACACCGAAAGCGCCATCGCCGACCTCACGGCCGCCCTCCGGCTGGAGCCGGACAACGCCAGCGTCCTGGCGCAGCGGGGTATCGTCCACCGTCACCGTGGCGATCTCGACGCGGCCCTCGCCGACTTCGAAGCTGCCGTGGCCGCCGGCCCCGACAACGCTTTCACCTACAATCTGCGGGCCAGCATCTACTACGCCCGTGGCGACTACGCGCTCGCCGTGGCCGACCATCGCCGTGCATTGGCGGCATCCCCCGACGACGCGGTCACGCTGAACTACCTGGCGTGGATGCTGTCCACCTGTCCCGACCCCAGCGTCCTCGACGGGCCAAACGCCCGCGAATTCGCGGAACGTGCCTGCGAGAAGTCGGGCTACGAACATCCCGGTTTTCTCGACACACTGGCCGCGGCCTGCGCCGCTTGCGGCCGATTCGACGACGCCACGTTCTGGGCAAAGAAGGCGATGGAGCACGTGGAACCCGACGACCGCGACGAGTACGCTTCCCGACTCGCCCTCTACGAACGGGGTCAGCCATTTACCGACGGCCCGCCCGCTTCCGATTGCCCTTGAGCCGCCGCGGCGGGCCGGGTATAAGCCCCCGCCCCTCGCCCGCGGAGAATTTCGGATGGGCCACACCCGCCTCGCCGTCGTCGCAGCCGCAATACTGACTGCCGTCGCCGCGGCGCAAGGGCCTGCGTCCCGCGTCGCCATGGACGACCAGTTTGGCCGACCACACGATGTGGCCGACCACAAGGGCGACGTGCTGGTCCTCGTCTGTACCGACAAGGCCGGAGCCGACGCTGGCCGGGCGCTCGGCGAGAAGTTGCACGTCCACTTTCACCCGACCGCCAAGGGTCAGCCGCCGGAGACCGCCCAGAAGGCTCCGGTGAAGCCGCTGCCCGACTGGCCCGCGGGTGTCAAGACGCCGGACGCGAGGATCGTGGCCGTCGCCTGCATCGGCGAAGTGCCAGGAATGCTCAAGGGGTTCGTGAAGAGCAGATTCAAGTCGAGCTCACCTGTGGTGCCGGTCTGGCTCGACATGACCGACGTAATGCGCAAGACCTATTCGATCGCGCCCGGTGTGCCGAACGTGATCGTCTTCGACAAGACGGGCGCGACGGCATTCGTGATGTCCGGGACATTCGACGAGGCGCGCTTCGGCACGTTGGCCGCGCAAATCGACGCGCTGCGGACGAAGAAGTAGGCCGCAAGTCGCAATTGAGCCCGACGCGCCAGCGAGGGAATTAAATCTCTCGCCGGCGCGTCGGGCTCAAACGCTCCTTCACTCGACACCATCCTTATGCTCCTCCGCCGGCACGGAAGCAGGCGGAACGTAGCGCTCCAACAACACCGGAGAACGGTGCTCGCGGTCGGTGATGAGCGTCTTTGGCTCCGGCATTGTCTGAGGTGCGGGCGGAGGTAGTGGGGCAGACGAACGGTGGTCGCGCTCCCACACCATCGACGGTCGGCGGTCGCCGTAATCGTAGGTCAACAGGATGTCGCTAGCCGCCATCTTGTCCTTCTCGACCGTGCTCGGCGTCAACGTGAACTCGAATATCATGTCGCGGTTGGGCAACAACCCGCGGTCGAGGCCTTGCGGCAACGCGCTGAAGTGGAAGAAGGCGTCGCGGAACGGGCTGTCGGACTCGGCCGGGTCGGTCGAAGTCAGATTTTCGATGTCCACCAGGTAGCGCATAAAGCCGAAGCCACGGTCGGGATTATAGTGCCGGCACGTCCCACGTACCCGCGACCCCAACTCGCCCCAGCGCGGCTCGCGCGCCTGCGGCAACAGACCCGGAATCAAGAAGCCCGAAACGAATAGGTCCACCTCGCAGCGTAACTGGTACGACACATTCTGGAACGCGACGAGTTCGACGCGGCAGCCAGAGTTTTGCAGTGCCCGTACCACCTGTACGAAGTCGCCATCCCCGCTGACCAGCACGACGCGGTCGAGTTTGGCCGACTGGAGGAGCATGTCCACGGCCAGATCGAGATCGCTGTTCGCCTTGCTGACTTTGATCCCGTCCTCGTTGGTATACCACTGGACCGGCTTCTCGATAACCTTGAAGCCGACGCTGCGCATGGCGAAGTGGAAGTTCGTGGCGTTGATCTTGTAGAAGTTATCGTGTCGTGCCCGCTCGGCGTCGTAGGCGAGATAGGCGTTCAGCCGCAAAGCGTCGGCCCCGTCGCGGCAGGCGAACTCGCGTAGCTCGTCGTAGCGCATACCGCGACCGCCGCTGCGGGTGATGTTCTCGACGTCCACATAGACACCGGTGCGTAAGCCCGAACGCTTGAATTCCATGCTGAA
>CAZNSL010000114.1:0-10523 GCA_964574975.1 uncultured Alcaligenaceae bacterium
GCGGCGCGTCCCCCCTCTTCGTCGCCGCCCGGGCCGGCCCCACCGACCCTCCCCGCTGCCGCGTCGCGGCTAACCTGGATACACAACGATGACGACGATTGTCACCGCGGACATGGCCGGCCAGACGCTCGCGGCCGTGCTGCGCAAGCTGCTCCCCGGCCAGAGTTGGTCGCAGGTACGCGCGGCCGTCGCCGGGCGGCGCGTCAAGCTCAACGGCGAACTCGCCCTCGACCCGGCGCGCCGGCTCAAGGAAGGCGAGGTCGTCGAAACGCTCGACCGGCCGCAGAAGCTGCCGGAGGCGTTCGCAGCCAAATTGGTCGTGCGGCACCTGGACGCGCACGTTGTCGTCGTCGAAAAGCCGCCAGGCATCAGCACGGTGCGACACCCGTCGGAGCAGGAGTGGTCGCAGCGCCGCCGGCGGCTCGACCCGACGCTCGAAGACCGCCTGCACCGCGCCATCGCCGACCGGCTCGGCCAACCGTTGCGGACGCTGCCGCGCCTGAAGAAAGTTCACCGCCTCGACAAGCTGACGAGCGGTCTCGTCGTCTTCGCACGCACGTCACTGGCCGAGCGCGAACTCGGCAAGCAGTTCTACGCACATACGGTCGACCGGCGGTACTTTGCCGTCGTCCCCGGTCGTCCGCTGCCGGGGACGGTTCGCAGTTGGCTGATCCGCGACCGCGGCGATGGTCGGCGCGGTTCGTCGCTGACCGAAGGCATCGGCAAGCATGCCATCACGCACCTGGAGTCCGTCGAGCCGGTCGGGGAATCGTATAGCCTGGTAACGTGCCGGCTGGAGACGGGACGCACGCACCAGATTCGCATCCACCTGGCGGAACGCGGCCATCCGGTCTGCGGCGACCCGGTGTACACGCTGCGTAAAGACGGCACGCGCTTCGACGATCGGAGCGGCTCGCCGCGGCTGGCGCTGCACGCGGCGCTATTGGGCTTCACGCACCCCGTGACGCTGGAGCGTCTGCGCTGGGAGATGCCGCTGCCGGAAGACTTGCGGGCGTTCGTCGAGCGGTTGGGCCGGGCCACCGAGCCGGAAGCGCGATAACGGTAGCGGAAGCCGGCCCAGAACTGGCCCAACCAGTTGTCCACGGCTGTCCCCTGCACGTCGCGTCACAGCAAAACGCGCTCGCCCATCCGCGGCGGCCAGCGCCGCAGCTCGCCCTTGCGGCCCTCGACGGTCGCCGTCAGCCGCGTAAACGAGTTGATCGAGCAGTACAGCCCCAGGAAGCGCTCCAGCACGCTGGCGAACAGGTACAGGCCGCTACCGGCGAAACGCTTCTCGTCCAGATGGACCGTCACGTCGGTACCGCGGCAGACGGCCTCGCTCGCGCCCGACGCTCGGGCCACGCTGCTCTTCGCGTCGACGCGCATCACACCGCCGATCACGGCTCGCGTCTCCTCCGAGTCGGCGAAGTCGTAGAGCTTGAGGATTTCGCGCAGGGCCTCCGCCGCGTCCTCGCCGCCGTCGAGCGACAGATGATTGAGCGTCAGGTGGGACACGAGCCGCCACAGGGCACCCTGTTTGAGCGCGGGCCGCAGCGTCCGCGTCGGCGGCGTCAGCGCCCGCACCTTGCGCACCAGCGCGTCGGCCTCGGTGAAGTACAGGGCCGGCTGATCGCCGCCAAACGGCAGGCGGTGAGGCAGGTCACGGTTGAGACAGGTCGTCTCGACGGCGAGCGTGCCGTTGGCCGGAGCGTCCGGGCGGAACTGCAAATCGACCAACGACAGGTACAACTCGGTGCCGCCGTCGGCTCGTTCCTCGCCGCCGGGGGCCGGACGGCGCGTCGCGTGCCAGTAGCGCTCCTCACCGGCGTCAGAGGCGTGTTTGACGGAGAAGAACGGGCGGTACTCCTCCTCGCGGCCGTCGGGCGTGACTACGCCGGCGCGGTCCACAGTGTAGACCTCGTGGGCCAGCGGCCGGCGGGCATCGGGCACGACGCGGTACTCCCACTCGGTCTGCGTCAGGGCCACCGGCTCAGCTCGCTGTGCGTACAGGTTGACGACGGGCGTGCAGCCGAGGCGGAAGGTGTCGGCCGAGATGTTGGGCACCAGGTCCGGTGCGGTGCGGTTAAAGTAGACGAACAGCTCCAGCCGGCCGCGGAGCTGCTGCGCCAGCCGTAGCCACTGGCGGCGCGGCCAGCCGGTCAGGTCGGCGAACAGGAACTTTTCCGGGAAGGCGAAGAACTCGGTCAAGAGCCGATAGCCAACGAACGAGCGCGCCGGATACGGGAGCATCCCCTCGTCGCGCCCGAAGCCGACGGGCTGGAGCGCTTCTGGGCCGAGCAAGAGCGGCTCCGGGTCGGTTGGCGACGCGGCCAGGGCTACGCCGAGCGTCTGATTGAACAGCAGTTGGTACAGCGGGAAGACGTGCTGGTTCTGTCCCTTGAGGAAGAAGCGCAGGCCAGTCAGTGCGAGGGTGGTATAGTCGGCCGGGCCAGTAAGCGTGATCCGCAATAGCGACGCGGTACGGCTGAGCCACGGGGCGACCGGGGCCGAGAACGGCGGGCCGCTGAGCCGGGCCTCACTGACGACGAGCGGCCAGAGCGTGGCGTTGTAACAGGTGCGGAAGCGGCACGGCTCGCCGTCGATCGGCTCCGTCTCGATGGCGGTGCCGCGGGGGACGACGTGGCCATCGGTCAGTTCGGTCTGACTAGGGTCCAGCTCGAACTCGACGACGGCCATCGACGGGATCGGCAGTTGGTAGTGCGGGTAGAGCGAGCCGAGTAAAGCGTCGGTGAGTTCGGGAAAGTCGTCTTCGAGCTTGTGGCGGGTCCGGGCGTTGAGGAAGGCGAACGCCTGTACGAGACGTTCGACGTGCGGGTCTTCGCTCGCGTCGGGCCCGAGGCGCAGTCGGCCGGCGATCTTCGGATGGGCGCGGGCGAACTCCGCGCCGAGACGGCGCAGGTACGACAGCTCGCGATTGTAGTACGGCAGCAGTTCGTCGGTCATCGGCCGGCCCCAGCGTCGGCGGAAGAAGTACTCACCACAGAGTCACAGAGGACACAGAGAGAACATACGTATTATGTCTTTCTCGGTGTCCTCTGTGCCTCTGCGGTGAGTTCTTCTTCGCCATCGAGAGAAATCGGCCATGTCCCGCGTTGTCGTAGCGGCCCTGATCCTCGCATCCCACGCACTGGCGCAGCCGGCGACGGCGCGCAAAATCCTCCTCGTCGCCGGCCCACCCGACGCCAACCACCCGAAGGGCACGCACGAGTACGAGAAGACCGTCCGCCTTCTGCGGCACTGCCTCGAAACGTCGCCGAATCTGCGCGGCGTCACCACCGAGTACCACTTCAACGGCTGGCCGCGCAATGAAGCGACGCTCGAAACGGCCGACTGTCTCGTTCTGGTCGCCAGTGGTTCCGATCGCAGGGCCAAGGACCACCCATTGCTCATCGGCGAACGGCTGGCGGCCGTCGACCGGCTGGCGAAGCGGGGCGGCGGCGTGGTCCTCATCCACTGGTGTACGTTCTTCCCGAACGCCGGGGCCGGCGAGAAAGCACTGGAATGGATCGGCGGCCACTTCGACTACGAGAGCGGCCCGCCACCCCAGCGCTGGGCGTCCGCGATCCAGACAGTCACCACGAAGGCGACGCCGGCCAGCCCCGGTCACGCCCTCTGTCGCGGTGTCAAGCCGTTCGACGTGCGCGACGAGTTCTACTACCGGATCAAGTTCCGTCCGAACGACCCACGGCTCGTGCCGATCCTGCACGTGAAGCTGCCGAAGGTGGACGACGAACAGACGGTAGCGTGGGCCGTCGAGCGGGCCGATGGTGGCCGCGGCTTCGGCTTCACCGGCGGCCACTTCTTCGACAACTGGTGGAACGAGGACTTCCGCAAGCTGACGCTCAACGCCATTGCCTGGTGCGCCAAGGCCGACGTGCCGGCCGACGGCGTCGCGTCGATCCCGCTGCCGAAGGAGGTCCTCGACGCGCCGGAGCCGACGGTCGATCCCGCGTGGACGCCGCGGCCAGTCGCCGGCGGCGCGGCGTGGGAGTTGGCCGACGACAAGGACTGGCTCGACGACCGCTTCCGCCGCATGGATACGGGTCCGTTCCTCAACGCGACGTTCACCTACCCGCTCACCACGGGTAACGCCCTCGTGGGCAAAGGCACCGCCGTCAAACTCGGCGGCGCGGCGGTGCTGTTCGACCGCCTGCACCTGGGTTACACCGCTGGCTGGACCGGCAACTACCTGTTGCACAGCGACAAGCGATTCGGACTGCTGAATACGCCGAAGCCCGCGGGCACCCTGCGCTTCGCCATCCCGCCATCGCGCTCCGACGCCGGCTGCCAGTTCAAGGGTTTGCACCTGCACGGCGACCGGGTCGTGTTCCGCTACGAGGTCGGTGGTGTCGAAGTGTTGGACTCCCCGCGCTGGGACGGTACGACGATCGCGCGCGAGGTGTCGGCCGAGGTACGCGACGGACCAATCCCCGCGAAGCTGGCCGAAGTGGGCGAACTGACCAAGCCCGGCCCGCGCCGCTGGGGCGAGCCACTCGTCACAAGCGGCGTCCGAGGCCCCGACGACGGCCCGTACGCCATCGACACGCTGACCATCCCCTACGACAACCCGCACAAGGCCCTGTTCTTCTGCACCGGCCTCGACTTCCTACCCGACGGTGCGCTCGCCGTCTGCACCTGCCACGGCGACGTGTGGCTCGTCCGCGGCATCGACGATTCGCTCGCCCGGCTGACGTGGCAGCGCTTCGCGACCGGTCTATACCAACCGCTCGGTCTGAGAGTTGTTGCCGGCAAGGTCGTCGTTCTGGAGCGCGGCCAACTGACGCGACTGCACGACCGCAACGGCGACGGCGAAGCCGACGAGTACGAGTGCGTTTCCAACGGCTGGGACACCGGCCCCGGCGAACACTCCTACGACGCGTGCCTCGAAGTGGACGCGGCCGGCAATTACTACTTCTTCAAAGGCGGCGACACCGACCTGCCGACGGGCGGGTGTCTGTTGCGCGTGCCGGCGGCCGGCGGCAAGGCCGAGGTGTTCGCCACGGGCTTTCGTCACCCGATCGGCATGGGCCTATCGCCCGACGGCCAGTTGACCGGTGGCGATCAAGAAGGCAACTGGATGCCGGCGACGCGCATCGACGCCTACACCAAGGGCGGCTTCTACGGCGACATGCGTGCCCACCACCGTGCGACACCGCCGAAGTCGTTCGACCCGCCGCTCGTTTGGCTTCCGCGCGAGGCCGACAACTCGGCCGGCGGCCAGTGTTGGGTAACCGACTCGCGCTTCGGCCCGCTCGTCGGGCGGATGCTGCACCTCTCGTTCGGTCGATGTCACGTCCTCGAAGTGCTACCGCAATCTGTCGGAAACACGCGACAGGCAGCGGCCGTCGATCTGGGGCTGTTCTTCCTGTCGGGCGTCTGTCGCGGGCGGACGAACCCGAAGGACGGTCAGCTTTACGTCTGCGGCCTCAATGGCTGGCAGACGGCCGCCCGCCGCGACGGTTGCGTGCAGCGCGTCCGATACACCGGCCAGCCGCTGCGCGTGCCGGTGGCCTACGCGGTGGCCCCGCAGACGATCCGACTGACGTTCGGCCAACCGCTCGATCGCCCGGCAGCCGAGGACGTGCGCAGCTATCGTCTGGAGTCATGGAACTACCGCTGGAGCGGCGAGTACGGCTCGAAACGCTGGAGTGTCGCCGACGCGCACCGGGAGGGCCAAGACCTGTGGCCGGTGACGGCCGCGACGCTCTCCGCCGATGGCCGAACGGTGACGCTGACCGTACCGGCCCTCGCCCCAACGATGCAGACGCAACTCGACTACCGCCTGCGCGCCGCAGATGGGGCGCGGGTGGCTGGGACGGCGTATGGGACGATTCACTCCGTCGGCCCGTGATTCGGCACTGGAGGACCTTTGCGCGAACGAGCAAACTCGCGGCACCGCGGTCGATGGCATTGCGGTCGCCCGTCTGGCGCACGAATTCACGCCTGGCCCCGGCGGCGGCGCTCGGCCGGGCTGAGGATGCCGTGAAAGAGAATGTCCACGACGCCTTCGACCTGCTCGTCCACCGACTGCGTCGAGCGGGCGAAGTAATTCGTGAACAGCGTACCGTAGAGCAGAGCGTGAACCGCATCGGTGATGCGCTCGACCGGGATGTTGCGCAGCTGGCCGTCGTCGATCATCGTCCGGTACAGGTCCTGCCAGTAGCCGATGTACACCTCGCGGTGCGCCAGGTAGGTCGGTCGGGTGCGGTCCTTGAATTGGGCGCGCTCCTGCATCAACAGCTCGACGAACTCTGGGTGCCGACCGCAGTATTCGAGGAAGGCACGAATGGCGACGCGCACGCGCTCGACCGGATCGGCCACGGCGTCGCGGCTCTGGCGCATGTGTTCGCGGAGCTGCCGCATCACGCGGTCGGCGGCGGCCAGGAACAAGTCGCGTTTGCTCTTGAAGTAGCGGTAGATCGTGCCCTTGCCGACGCCGAGTTCGTCGGCCAGGACCTGCGTGTCGGTCTCGGAGTAGCCGCGCTCGGCGAACAGACGGGCAGCCGCGTCGAGGATTTCCTCGCGGCGGCGCTCGGCTAGTTCGCCGTCGGCCTTTTTCGCGGTCTTCGGCATCGGGTTTCCGTCAGAGGATGGCGGACTGACCAGTCAGTCCATTATTACCCGCCGTATCCCGGCCGCGTCAACCGCACTTCCTCCTGTCGAGTCCTTGTCGGAAGCGCGCGCATTTCGATGGCACTCCGCGTCGCGACCGGCTACCATGTCCGGTGAGCGCACCTCGGAGGCCGGACCATGCCCGTCCTGATCCAGTGCCCGAATCCCAACTGCGCGCGGAGCAGTAGCGTCGCCGACGATGTCGTCGGCCGCGGCGTCCGCTGCAAACACTGCGGCACTCGTTTCAAGGCGAGCGCCAGCACGACGGTGACCGGCCCCGGCACTGGCCCCGTCAGCCAGGCGGCCGTCGGGACGAGCCTGCCCGGCTCGAAGTCCACCAATCCCGGCAACTCGGGCAACCTCCGACCGCCGCGTAGCGGTGTCGCCCCGCCGGCAACTATCGGACGGTTCCTGATCCGCGACCGCCTCGGCTCCGGGGCCGCCGGGGCCGTCTTCCGCGCCTACGACCCGCAACTCGACCGCGAGGTCGCCATCAAACTGCCGCAGCCCGGCACGCTCGACAGCCCGAAGCGCGTCGAGCGCTTCCTCCGTGAAGCCCGTTCGGCGGCCCGGCTACGGCACCCGAACATCGTGCCGGTGTACGAGGCCGGGCATGAGGCCGGCACCTACTACATCGCGTCGGCATTCGTGGCGGGCAAGCCGCTGTCGGCGGCGGTGCCGGAAAAGGGTATGGCCCCGAAGCGTGCAGCCCGGCTGATGCGCGACGTTTGCTCGGCTGTCGCCTACGCCCACGATGAAGGAATCGTCCACCGCGACATCAAGCCGGCGAACGTGATGCTCGACGCCGACGACAATCCACATCTGATGGATTTCGGCCTCGCTGCTCGCCACGACGAGGAGAACCGGCTGACCCAGGACGGCGCAGTCCTGGGCACGCCCGCTTACATGGCCCCGGAGATGGCGGCGGGCCAGCAGGGCGAAGCCCGGCCAGCGGCCGACCAGTATAGCCTTGGCGTCATGCTCTACGAGTTGCTCACCGGCCGGCCACCGTTCGACGGGCCGCCAGCCATCGTGCTTTACAACGCCATCCATACAGAGCCGAAGCGACCCAGCGAGTGGCGCGATCGCGTCCCGCCGGACCTGGAAGCGGTCTGCCTCCAGGCGATGGCGAAGGACCCGGCCGAGCGGTACTCGACGGTGCAGGCGATGGCCAACGACCTGGCACGCTGGATCAACCGCGAGCGCGTCGAAGCCGAGATGCCGGCGACGGCCGTGGCTGGTCCCCTCGAATGGGTGAAGGCGAACTCCGTCCTCGTCGCTGCAGCGGCCGCGATCGCCGCGACCATCCTCGCACTCGTCGTCGCACTGGTCCTGGTCCTCACGCGGCCGAAACCGACCGTGCCACAGCCACCACCTCCGGTCGCGAACGTGGAGCGGCCCGCGCCGGTCGAATCCAAGCCGACACCGCCCGAGCCGAAGCCGAAGGGCAACGCGCCTGCGAAGCCGACCCCACCGCCCAACCCGACGCCGCCCGCAGCGAAGGCCAACGAGTTTTACGTCCAGGTGCCGGTCCATGAGGAGCCACCGCGCGGGGCGCTACTGCGCGAGTTCCGCGGCCACCGCGACTGGGTTGCCTGTGTAGTGATCGCGGCCGACGGCAAGCAGGTCCTGGCCGGCGGCTACGACACAACCGTCCGCATCTGGGACGCAGCCACCGGCGAACTCCTCAAACGGCTGACCGGCCACGGCGAGGCGGTGCTGAGCGTCGCCGCCTCGCGCGACGGCGGGCTGATCGCCAGCGTCGAGCGATGGAAGGGGCCGCACACGCGCGGCCTGCGGCTGTGGGACCGCGAGGCGAACTACAAACTCGCCGCCCTACCCGGTCAACTCGCGGTGGCGTTCGCGTCAACCGGCGACCGCTTCGCCTGCGTGGCCGCCGACGTGGACGACGCCACCGGCGTCAGCATTCTGCGCCGCGGAGGCTCGTCGACGAACGACTACAGCCAATCGGTATACGTCTGGGACGAGCGCGGCGGTTGGCTGTACACACTGGACCGCGCCGCCGACCGCATCCGCAGCCTGGCGCTCAACTCCGGCGGCACACTTCTGGCCACCGGTTGCGAGCGCGGCCAACTGCGTGTAGCCCGACTGAACAACCCTCCGAACGACATCGAGTACGACGAACTTGGCCTGAGTGAGGCGCTCCCCGTCCACTCCACGGCAATCCTGTCGCTGGCATTCGCGCCGACAGGCAACCGGCTGGTGAGCTGCGACAACAACGGCACCGTGGCCCTGTGGGATCCGGCAGTGAACGGCCTCATCTGGCGGGTCGAGGCTCACTCGCGGGCGGCCGTGAGCGTCGCCGTATCGCCGGATGGCCAGTGGGTCGCGTCGGCCGGCATCCGCGCGGGATCGCCGGACCACGGCGAGGTACGGCTGCTCAGCGCCGCGAATCAGGGCAAGTTGAAATACGTGCTGCGCGGCCACGACAAGCTGGTGCGCTGCGTGACCTTCGGCACCGTGGCCGGCAAAGCGGTGCTGGCGACAGCGAGCTACGACGGCACCGTCAAGATGTGGGACCTGGCCAAGCTGCTCGCCGCGGGCGAACCGGATTGAAAGCGAGTGTCTTGTGGTAGTATGGTGGGGTGCCCCGCGAGCGGAGGACAATGATGTCGGCCACGACTGCGAATGCCGTTACTCCGATCCCGCCCGCCAGCCCGCGCCTTCTGACCGTCGCGGAATTCGCCGCGTTGCCGAATCATGGTTCCGTCGGCGACGTGAAACACGAACTCGATGACGGGAGGCTGGTCGAAATCATGCTTCCGGGGGACACTCATGGGGCAGTAAGCGGAAACGTGTACTTTCAGTTCAAGCTGGCCGAGCGGGCGGGGCACGGAAAGGCCCGCGTTGAAGTCGGCATCATCCTCCGTCGCAACCCCGATCGCGTGGTCGGCCCGGACGTTTGTTTCATCGCTAGCGCGTCGCTCCCGATCCGCTTGTCGCCGGAAGGCTATTGGGAGTCAATGCCCGACATCGCTGTCGAAGTCCGCAGCAAGAACGATACTCTCGCCGAGTTGGAGCGAAAGGCCCACGAGTACCTGACTGCTGGCGTGAAACTGGTGTGGGTGATCGACCCGATTCGCGCGAACGCGATCGTCTACGAAACCGGGCAATCGCCACGTACACTCGTCGCTACCGATTGCCTCCCGGCAGGGAATGCTATTCCCGGCTTCACGGCGACTGTCGGCGAAATGCTAAACGTCTGACGACGGTCACCCCAACCGCACGCGGACGATCTTGCGGCTGCCCAGCCGCACGATTAGGCCGTCCGACACCGCGACGCTGCCTTTCGCGTCTGTGAACTTCGTCCGCTCCGGGCCGACGTTCATGGCCCCCTCGGTGATCTTTTGCCTCGCCTCATTGTTACTCTTCGCCAACCCCAAGGCGACGAGAAGCTTCGCTGCCGGCACATGGCCATCGGCGATATCGGCCGAAACAATGGTCACCTCGGGAATCTCGTCGGGGTCCTGCTTCTGCGAGAACTGCCGCTCCCACTCGGCCTGCGCCGTGGCGGCCCCGTCGGTCCCGTGGTAGAAGCCGACGATCTCGCGGCCGAGACGCTTCTTCGCCTCCATCGGCTTCGCCGCGATCAGCGCGTCTGCTTCGTCGGCCGACACGTCCGTCAACAGCGTGTACCATTCGCGGAGCAACTCGTCGGGGATGCTCATCGTCTTGCCGAACTGCTCGCCGGCCGGGTCGCCGACGCCGATGTAGTTGCCCAGGCTCTTGCCCATTTTCTTGACGCCATCCAGGCCGCGGAGGATCGGCATCGTCAGACAGACCTGCGGTTCCTGGCCGGCGGCCCGCTGGAGGTCGCGACCGACCATCAGGTTGAACAACTGCTCCGTGCCGCCGAGTTCCACGTCGGC
>CAZNSL010000115.1:0-10492 GCA_964574975.1 uncultured Alcaligenaceae bacterium
CCCTCAAACGGTGCGTCCATGACTGCGACGACCGCCCCGCCGACGCCAGGCCGAGGAAGGTCGTGCTCGAAGTCAGTTGCGTCCCCGAGGTCGAGCCGAGCGGGGAGTGCAGCCTCGTCAACACGCAGATCCAGGTGACGTCCAAGGTCCCCACGCATCGGACCACCGTCTACAAGATGGGGCTCAACAAGGGCGGGTCGCTCGTCTTCAGCGAAGACGACGCGGACTACAGCCGCCCCGGCCTGTTCGAGGAGCAATGACATGCTGAAAGAGGGCCTCGCCTATCTCGCGGACGCCTTCCAGAAGGCGGCCGAACCCAAGGTGGTCCGGGCGTTCCCGAGACAACTCGTCGTCTGGTCCGGCGGCGAACGGTCCACCGTCGACGTCCCGCCCCGGCCCCGCCTCGACCGCGTCGACACGATCGACGCCTTCGTCCGGGCCGCCGAAGCCTACGCCGTCGAGGGCGAGTCGGCGATCTGGGTCGGCGCCGACGCGGCGGTGCTCGTGATCGACGACGACGATCATCGGCTCGACCGCGTCGTGCTGCCGCTCCCGACCACGGAGACGTTCCAGACGCTGGCCAGGCTGCGCAAGGACCAGCCGTGGTTCGAGCAGAAGGAGTTCGTCCGCCTGCTGGGGGTCGACCTCCAGGCGGCCCTGCCGCCGCACGCCTTGCTCAATCAGGTCCGCCGCGTCCGATTCGAGACGGGACAGGTCGTCACGGCCGCCAAGGAACGCACACGCGAGTCGATGGGGAGGGAGATCACCGCCGCGGTCCAGGCCGCGGAGGGCGAGATCCCGGAGAGGGTCGAGTGCGTGGTCCGCGTCCACGACGTCCCCCTGACGAACGACGTGCGGTTCGCGATCCCCTGCGCCGTGGAGGTCGACCCGGGCGTCGGCCGGTTCCGCCTGACGCCCTACCCAGACGCCATCGCCTCCGTCCTGGGTCGGTCCCTCGACGTGATCGCGGACGCCATCCGCGACGGCGTCGGGGACGCGTCTCTCGTGATGCGAGGAGGGCCGGGCCCCGAGACGCCGTGACGACCGTCCACCTATCCGCCCCATCAGGGATCAGCCGGGAGCGCCCGGGGCGGAGAGCGGCGGCGTCGCTCACGGGCGCCGCGTCAGCGAGGCCCACGGTTTTGGGCCGAAACCCCGGCGGCCGCCCCGTCGACCTCCAACGACGGCGCAGCGGCGCGACTCGCGGCCTGGCGGCCCTCGACTGCAATCGGGCCGGGTTCGATCCCCGGGCGAGTCGTTTGGTCCATCGTCGAACGATGTGGATGTGGCGGAGGACGAGCCATGAACGAATCCATCGCCCGTTGCCTGGAGATCGAGGACGCCCAAACGTTTCGCGAGACGCTCCTCGAATGCGTGGACGCCATCCGATGCGGCCCGGACGACCTGTCCGAACTGGTCCTGGATCTCGGACGTCTCGAGTGGCGGGTCGACGGGCCGGAGAAGCGGGCCGCGTGCCGCGCCGCCCGCGAGCGGGTCGCGTTCGCCGCCGAGGCGGTCGAGGCCCTCGAGTGGTCGAGGGCCGCGAGCCGGGCGATCGTGGAGGGCGACGGGGCGATCGTCGAGACGTTGAATCGCCTCGGAGGGCGGTTGATTCGACCATGCTCGTCCAAGTTCCGCCGCGAGTTGCACGGCGTCCAGGACCAACTGCGGGGCTTCCTCGGCGAGGACTGGCGGAAGAAGGGGCAGAAGGCCCCCGAGTACGTCCCGACCCCGGCCCAGATCGCCGAGGCGGCGGCGATCGAGCGTGCCGCCTGGACGCCGGAGGTCGAACGCGAGCGACGCCTGGGGCGGGCGAACGCCGTCCCGCCGATCCACGCCTTCGTCGACCCGATCCGCCGACTCCGGACTTCCGCAGAACTGAGGAGACGCGCATGAGCGACCCGACGAACGAACGGAACACGCCCCGGGCCGTCGAGGTCCTCCTCGAAGGGCTCGAACGCTGGGAGCCGGACCTGACCCCGCTCATGAATCGACACGGCGAGGTGGACCTTGAGGACTACGCCAGACTCGACCTCGACCACGTCCTCGCGACGCTCCTGCCCGTCGCCAACCTCATCCGCACCCTCTGCGGCCAGTCGCGGCTGGACGCGGCGGCCCTCCTCGAAATCCTCACGGGCTCGGCCCCGCATCGGAGGTGAGCATGCCTTGGCTGCCGGAACGGGACATTCCTCGGAAAGCCGAGACGCGACGCATCCAGGCCCTCTCGCGGCTGCTGGCGGAGTACGTCCGCTGCCGCGAACGCTTCGGGGCGACCGACCACAAGCGGGCGTCCGAAATCGAGCGGACGCTGATGAAGCACGGATACGTCCTCGAGCACCGGACGCGAACGGCGGCGAAGGCCCGCGTCCAGGAGGCGAGCCATGCGACGTGACCCGAGGGTCGACCCCAGACGCGGCGACGTGGTGGCGACGCTGGAACTTCGGCTGACCGTGCTCGCGGTCGACGACGGCGTCGTCACGGTCGACGCCCGCAAGGCCGATCGGACGTCGAAGTCCTACAGCGTCCGCCTGCATGTGTGGCGGATTCTGGCGAAGTGGCCCTGGACCTTCGCGGTCCCCGCCCCGCCCGCGCGGCGCGACCGTCGCCGCTGGGAGTGCGTCCACTGCGGCTCGCTCAATCGGGGGACGAACCCCTGCGGTTTCTGCCGTGCGGCGGCGCCGCCGAGGGCGGTGCGTCACACGGCGACGGAGGACGGGCCATGGGCGTGACGACGAACATCGCATGGTGTCATCATACGTTTAACGGCTGGCGCGGGTGCACCAAGGTCAGTCCCGGCTGTAAGCACTGCTACGCCGAGGCCCTCTCCCGCCGCAACCCGGCGATCTTCGGCGAGTGGGGGCCGGGCGGCACGCGAGTGGTCGCGTCCGAGGCGATGTGGCGGCAGCCGCTGGCGTGGGACCGGGCGGCGAAGCGGGACGGGGTGCGGCGGCGGGTGTTCTACGGGTCGCTCTCGGACTGGCTCGAGGACTGGGACAGGATGATAGTCGACGCGAATGGATTCGCACTCGCGACGAGATATGGGACTTGGCCGTGGGAGCCGCTGGAGAGGAACCCGGAGAGCGTCTCGTTCAGACGACTGACGATGGATGATGTGCGGGTCCGACTTCTTACCCTGATTGCACAGACCCCCAACCTCGATTGGTTGCTCCTCACCAAGCGGCCGGACCATTGGTCCGACGCAATCGAAGCCGTACACCAATATGGCACGTTTGGATCGGAGGCCGAACGGATCGCCCGTCGATGGCTCGACGGCGTGCCGCCCGAGAACGTCTGGGTCGGTGCGAGCGTCGAAGACCAGCGGATGACGAACGATCGCATCCATCACCTGCTATTGATTCCGGCGAAGGTGCGATTTCTGAGCGTCGAGCCGATCCTGGGGCCGGTCGACTTGGAGCAAGTCGACCGTCGCACCGGCTATGGATCGGCCTGGACCGATTCCTTGAGAGGGCGACTTTATTCCGTGTCTCCGGGCAGCACAAATCAACAACCGTTTCGAGACGTCCCAAAGATCGACTGGGTGATCGTCGGCGGCGAGAGCGGCCCGAACCATCGGCCGTGCCAGGTCAAGTGGATCACGGACGTCGTCGAGCAGTGCCGCCGGGCGTGCGTGCCGGTGTTCGTCAAACAGGATTCGGGGCCGCGGCCTGAATGCCAGGGGCGCATCCCTGACTGGGCATGGGCGTGCAAAGAGGTGCCCGATGTACGAAGAATGGGATGAGCAGGTGACGCAGAGGTGGCATAAAATTTCATGCGACTTCTGCGATGCGTTCGACGCGATGCCGAAACCAGGGCCGATTTGCAGGCGAATCCAGCGTTGCTCGTTCTGCGAGAAACACGTCTGCTTCGATTGCGGAACGTTCCACCGCGAGGATCACCACGATTACGTGCTCGCCTGCCCCGCCTGCGAGCCGCTCGTCGAGGCCGTCGAACCTGAGGTCCGCCGTTCGCTCGGGCGTTACGAACGCTTCGACGAGGCGATGAAAACGGCGGTGGCGGAGGCCAGAGAAAGCGAGGGAGAAGGTGATGAACGACCCCGCCGAGGAACTCCGCCGGCTCACGACCCTGAAGCCCGTCAAGACGCTCTGTGAGGACGACGGGCGGGTGCTCCTCTGGTGGGAGCAAGGCAGACGGGTCGAAGTCGGCGACCTCGACGACGCCGACGGCCATCGCGTCATCTACGAAGACCCGCCAACCCACTGGTCCCCGATCCCCAAGGTGGAGGAACCTGAATCATGAGTGAACTTTCAGGCGCAGACCTGGATCGTGCCGTTGCAATCGCAATCAACGTGACACCGGGGTTGGCTTATAGCACCAACTGGGGCGACGGCGGTCCACTGATCGAACACCATCAGATTCAGCTTTCCGCCCCGCAACGTAACATTCACCGCCATGGCGGTCCCAACGCGGGATACGGGCCAGCGGGATTCTGGACGGCAACGAGTTGGGTGCTTCGTCGCCCGGACGGCCACAGGGGGTTAGGCTTCCATGAATCCAGCCCACTCGTCGCCGCCATGCGGCTGATCGTGGACTGTCTCGGACACGCCGGCGGAGCGGCCACGCCATGACCAAAGTTGAATGTGTGTATTTTCAGGGCAATTCCTACGGCGAACTCGAATCATGCGTTGCATGTGGAAAGCCCGCATCGGGAAGCCACAGTTTGCCCGTGTTCAACGGCGACGTCGTCTCGAACGACTGGCCGTTGGAGTGGGGTGCGAAGCCGTGCTGCAAAGCATGCCATGACGCACATGCGGCGGGCCGTATGCCTTGTGCCGACGCGGATTACGTTCATCTGCTCAACTCGGCCCGACATCTACACATCGACGGCTCTGGGATTTGACCATGACCGACCCCGCCGAGGAACTCCGCCGGCTCGCGACATTGAGGCCGGTCGACGTCCTGCATGAGGATGACGGCGACGTACTCCTGTGGCGATTCGATCGTCGGGCGAAACCGTTCACGATGGTCGGGGATCGCGAAGACGTGGATTGGTGGTACTGCCCGAACGATCGGCCCACCCACTGGTCCCCGATCCCCAAGGTGGAGGCGCCGAGCGATGCCAGCAATCCTGTGGCTCCCGAAACACAAGCCGTGGAGTGTGCCGACGGAGGTCGCGGCCTGCCCGATCTGTGACGCGCCGATTGCCGTTCAGTTCGAGGCGTGGGAGCAAGACGACGACGGCTCATGGATCGTCGAGAGGATCGACGTCGACTGCACGACGGGGCCGGATTTCGACGACGATGGATATGAGGATTGGTTTCGAGGGCATTGGCGTTACCCGTACATCGACTGGCTGCCCGTCGAGGAGCGAGTCTTGGGCTGGCTGCGAGCCAACGTCCGATTCAGTTCGCGGGAGGTCGACCGGGGAGGATCATCATGACGGCCGCGTCAATCGAACTGCGTCGCATCCTCGCCCTTCGCCCGTTCAACGCCTGGACGCAGGCGGACGGCGTGGTGCTCTGGTGGCCGGCACACGTTCGCGAACATTCATACCCCATCGTCGGCAGTCAGTCGACGCTGCGTTCCTTGTGCATCACTTGGGATGAGGAACCGAACACATGGCGATGGTCGGTCATCCCGCCGGTGTGGCGGAGAATGCCGGGCCACGACGCGGAGGAGGGCGGCCGTGCAAGCCTATCGTGACGAGTTCGCCGAGTACGCCAAGGCCGCCGGTTATCTCGCCGAGTGGCGCGGCCCCGGGGAAACCGTCGTGCTGGTCCCGCTCAGCCTTGACGGTGCGGAGATCGTCTGCCGGGACGTCGCCGAGGCCGCCCGGTACATCGAAGCGTACCGCCTTAGCACGGTTAACCATGGTAGCGGAACTCTTATGATGACTTCGGACCCAAAAGCGTCCTTACGCGATCGCCAGGTGGGAGGCGACCACTACCGGACCATGTGCGTCCAGCCCTGGGACGCGCTGGAGGCGTGGCTCACCCACGAGGAGTTTCGCGGCTACCTGCGCGGCACCGCCATCGCCTACCTGGCTCGGGCCGGCCGCAAAGGCGACGCCCGAGAGGACGTCGCCAAGGCCGTCCATACGTTGGAGCGGCTGCTTGAGGAGATGGACGTCGACACGCTGACGCGGCTGCTCGAGGAAGTGGACATCGAAGGTCTCGCGGGCGAGACGTCCGCACCCGACGCCGACGTCGTGCGACCCGCTCCCGACGGCCGCGCCGAACAGGAACTCGATCGGATCGTTTCGCTGCACCCGTTCGAGTCATGGAGCGACCATGACGGCGTCGTCCTCTGGTGGCTGTATCGACCGGATGTCGCTCGGCGTCCTTTCCCGGTGGTCGGGACGGGATCGCTGGTCGAGACCCTGGGCAGGCAATGCGGCATGGAGACGAGCCTGTGGCGATGGTCCGTCATCCCGCCGGTGTGGCGAGGGACCCGGTACTGGGACGGCGAGGTCCAGTCATGATGTTCGGTTCGCTGTTCGCTGGGATCGGGGGCATCGATCTCGGCCTCGAACGGGCGGGGATGACCTGCCGGTGGCAGGTCGAGTGCGACCCGTTCGCCAGTCGCGTCCTCGCCAAGCATTGGCCCGACGTCCTGCGTTGGGACGACGTGCGGACGTTCCCGCCGGAGGATTGGCTCCAACAGCATAAGGTCATCCATCCTGACGGAAAGGAGGTTTCAACGGAAGCTGCCGCGACGGTCGATTTGATCTGCGGGGGCTTCCCGTGACTCGTGTCAGGACATCTCATTCGCCGGGAAAGGAGCGGGGCTCGATGGCGAGAAGTCGGGATTGTGGCGGGAGTTCGCCCGCGTCGTTCGCGTTCTTCGACCGCGATACGTGCTCATGGAAAACGTGGGAGCGCTGCTTGTTCGGGGGCTGGATGCCGTTCTCGGGACGCTGGTCGCGGACGGGTATTGTGCTGAGTGGACGTGCCTACAGGCGGCGGACGTTGGCGCCCCGCATCTCCGGGACCGCGTCTTCATCGTCGCATATCTGGCCGACGCCGAGCGTCTCAGGCTTCTCGAACGAGGGGCAGGGGATGAAGATCGCGGCGTCGGCCGCGAGTTACGAAGAGGCCGTCGCGATGACGGACGGACGCAAGTCGGTGATCAATCGGCACTGGCCGACCCCGACGGCGAAGGGGAACCAGGCGGCGCCGTCGATGGCGAAGAACGGGACGGCGAGCCGCAGGATGGTCGACGCCGCATCTTCGGCGAAGACGCCCGATCCGAACTCGCTCGCTGGCGAGACGAGTGCCTCCGAAGCCAGTGGGGCGTCGACCCGGCGGATGACCCTGAATCCGGAATGGATCGAATGGTTGCAAGGGTTTCCGCCGGGTTGGCTAGACGTGTGATCCCTCGCGTCTGCGAGTCCACGCCGAATCGGACTGACAAACTGCGTTGCCTCGGCAACAGCGTGGTCCCTCAGGTGGCCGAATTCGTCGGCCGCCGCATCCTGGAGCATCATCATGCCAGCCGCCTTGCTGCCGACGTTTGAAGCGAGCGACCCGATCGACCTCGGCGACGCCGACCCCGTACGGCTGCTGCGGGCGATCGCCCACGTCTACGCCGATTACGAACGCTCCGGGCGGAAGCCCGGCGCCGAACACTGGCAGAGCGACACCCGCGGCATGCGGGCCAAACTCATCGGCGACGTGCTCGCCGCCTGGAAGCGGGACGTCGGGATCACGAGCCCCACGTTCGCATTGCTCCCGTGGCACGACGACTACGTCGCCAAGACCTGGGTGGCGTTCCGCAAGCTGCAAACGCCCCGTCGGATTGCGTGCCTCGAGCAATTCCGCATCCCCGTGCCCGATCGCCTGAGGCGAGAGGAGAGTGAGCTTTGACGTTCTCGATTGCGCTCCGAACCGACGCCTGACGACGACCTGGCATGACCGACAAACTCCCGCCCCACAACCTCGAAGCGGAGCAAGGCGTGCTCGGGTCGATCCTGCTCGACAACGACGCGTTGCACGACGTCGCGGGACTGCTCGAGGCGGGGGACTTCTGGCGGGACGTCCACCAGGTCCTGTACCGGGCGATCGTCGGGCTGTACGAGGCGGGGCAGCCGGCCGACGCCGTGACGGTGACCGCCGAACTCGAGCGGCGGGGCGAGTCCGACCGGGTCGACGTCGACTACCTCGCCGAGGTGATCCAGGGCGTCCCGCACGCGGCCAACGCCGTCTACCACGCCCAGATCGTCCGCGAGAAGGCGGTCGCCCGGCGGTTGATCGCCGGCTGCACCGAGACCATCCAGGAGTGCTACGCCGCCCAGCAGACCGCCGCCGAACTCGTCGACGCGGCCGAGCGACGCGTGTTCGCGGTCGCCGACTCCCAGGTCCAGAACGACGTCGCCGTCGCGGCGGACGTCGCCCCGGAAACCCTCCGTCGGATCTTCTCCCGGGCCGAGGGCGGCCACGCCCTGACGGGGCTCGCCACCGGCTTCGAGGCCCTCGACGCCATGACCTCCGGCCTGCAACCCGAGCAACTCGTGATCGTCGCCGCTCGGCCGAGCATGGGCAAGACCGCGTTCGCCCTGAACGTCGCCGAGCACGCCGCCCTCGGCCTCGGCCGGCCCGTGCTGGTCGTCTCCCTCGAGATGGGCCGGCATGAGTTGATGGAGCGGACGCTGTGCTCTCGGGCCCACGTCGACGGGTCGCGGGTCCGGAGCGGCCGAGGGCTCGGCCGCGACGACCGAGGGAAGCTGACCCGGGCGTACGAGCGGATCGTCGCGGCGCCGCTGGTGATCGACGACGCACCGTCCCGCTCCGTGCTCCAGATCATGGCGGCGGCCCGGCGGATGAAGTCGAGGCGGGGGCTGAGTCTGATCGTCGTCGACTACATCCAACTCGTCGACGCCGAGCCCGGCCGCGACTCCCGCCAGGAGCAGGTCGCCAAGATCAGCCGGCGGCTCAAGGCCCTCGCCCGCGAGGTCGAGTGCCCCGTGGTCGCCCTGTCGCAACTGAACCGGATGGTCGAGGCCCGCGAGGACAAACGCCCCCGCATGGCCGACCTCCGCGAGTCCGGGGCGATCGAACAGGACGCCGACCTCGTACTGCTGCTCCACCGCCCCGAATACTACGACCCCGACGACCAGCCCGGCGTGGCCGAGTTGATCGTGGCCAAGAACCGCAACGGCGCCACCGGGACGGTCCGCCTGGCGTTTCGGAGGCGTCAGACGCGGTTCGAGGGTGTTTGCGACGACATCTCTTCAGAGGCTTCCGATGACCATGACCGATTCTGAGCGTCTCAACAGACTCGCACAATGGGCCGACGAGCACACCCTGAACATCGCCGTGTCGCGTCTCGACGACCATGTCGAGGTGTGGCTCGTCGAGACTGAGGACGATGGGGCGTTGCTCGGCCGGGGCCACGACATCCGTACGGCGATCGACTCGATGCCGAAATGCGTCGCCGACGGCGAGGAATTCTGGGAGGAATGACGATGTGGCTGCTGCGTCGCGGCGGTTTCGACGTCGACGTCTACACGATCCCCCGAGAGATCGTCGTCAGCATCCAGCGACGCCGGGACGGGGCCCAATGCACGACGACCGTGACATGGACGTTCGACTCGGATGGGTTCGCACTGGAACTCCTGCCGCATGCGATGATCTACAGGCGTCCCGGGAGGTGCGGCCTTCGCTGGGGCTGGCTCCTCTTCGAGGTCTGGACCCAGTTCCTCGCGGGCGTCGATCAGATCCAAAGGAGATGAGATGCCGGACGCCATTGAGTTCATCGCGGGCGAGGCGACGGCGCCGCCGCCGGGGCTTCGTGACGCCTATCACTGCCACGTTTGCAAAGGCTGGGTCTTGGCCAGCCCCATCCTCCACTGGGTCGAAGGCCATCGATCGAACTCGGCCGAGGTCATCCGACTGGGCTGCGAGACGACTTGCGTGCGATGCAATGCGGTGATCGGTTGGAGTCGTTGGATTCCGGTGTGTCACACGGCGGAAGGGGGAAAAACGACATGACCGACAAGCCGGCCATGCGATGGGTCGACGGGGTCTTACTCGACCCGAATGTGGCCTTTCGGCCGGGCACCCCCGATTCGCCCCCAAGCGGCTACTTCGCCCGGCCCATCGAGTATCCCCCGGTCGCCTTTGATGCCGATGGGCGTTCGTGCCATCATTGCCATCACTGCCACGGTTGGGTCATGTGGCCGACGGGTTTGCGCTTCATCCACGACACAGATCGTCTCGGGTTCGTGTCGAAATGTATCCGCTGCGGCCGAGAAATCGCCTTCGAGGGAGTCGTGTCCCCGGACCTCCTCGAGGCCGCCGAGGAGAATCGCCGGCTGCGGGCCGCGATCGCCAACGGCCGCGACGCCTGCGTCTACTGCTCGCTGCCGAAGGCCGAGTGGTCGAAGTGTGCGAGCGGCTTCCCCGGCTGCGCTCGGGCCGACGACGCGGCCGGTTGCCCGTGGTTCGGAAAGGAGGGACCGTGAACTGGGAAGACGACGTCGTCCAGCGGCTCCGCCGCGCACCCGAAACAGCAAACGGACCGTCCCGCGTGGAGA
>CAZNSL010000116.1:0-2072 GCA_964574975.1 uncultured Alcaligenaceae bacterium
CGCGGGCACGCGGCGACGAGGTACGCACCGTCATCGCCGGCTACCACTGGTTCACCGACTGGGGCCGCGACACGATGATCTCCCTCGAAGGGTTGACCTTGTGTACGGGTCGGCAGCACGAAGCGGGTTACATCCTGCGGACGTTCGCCCACTACGTCCGCGATGGCCTGATCCCCAATTTCTTCCCCGACGGCCAGAACGAGGGCGTCTATCACACGGCCGACGCGACGCTGTGGTTCTTCCACGCGATCGACCGTTACCTGTCGGCCACCGACGACCGCGCGACGTTGCGGCATCTCCTGCCGGTCTTGCGCGACATCGTGGCGAAGCACCGGGCCGGCACTCGCTTCGGAATTCGCGTCGACCCAGACGACGGCCTGTTGCGGCAGGGCGCGCCGGGTTACCAACTGACGTGGATGGACGCCAAGGTCGGCGAGTGGGTGGTGACGCCGCGGCGCGGCAAGGCGGTCGAGATCAACGCGCTGTGGTACAACGCCCTGAAGCTCCTCGAAGGCTGGGAGTGCGAGGCCGGCGAAACCGCGGCGGCCGACGGCCTGGCCGCGCTGGCGGACCAGGCGCGGGCGTCGTTCAACCGCCGCTTCTGGTACGCGCCCGGCGGCTATCTGTACGACGTGGTCGACGGCGAGTCCGGCGACGATTCGGCGTGCCGGCCGAACCAGGTGTTCGCGCTGTCCCTGCGACATCCGGTTCTCGACGAAGCGAAGTGGAAGCCGGTGCTCGACGTGGTGGCCGCGAAGCTCGTGACGCCGGTGGGCCTGCGGTCGCTCGCGCCGGGACACCCGGATTTCAAGCCGCGCTACTTCGGCGACCTGCGGGCACGCGACGCGGCGTACCATCAGGGGACGGTGTGGGCGTGGCTGATCGGCCCGTACATCGACGCCTTCTTGCGCGTCCACCCTGGCCGCGAAGTCGATGCCCGCAAGTTATTGGCGGGGTTCGACGAACATCTGGCGGACGCCTGCATCGGGTCGATCAGCGAGGTATTCGACGCGGAGCCACCGTACACGGCCCGCGGCTGTGTGGCCCAGGCGTGGAGTGTCGCGGAGGTACTGCGGGCGTGGGTGAAGACGGCTGCGTCCGTATAGTGGAAGCACGCTTCTGCGAAGCGACGCTCAACGGGGCTACTTCTTCTTCGCACCAGTCTTTTTCGGACGCGCGTGCTTCGCGGCGGGCAGCTTCTTCGCGGCCGACTTCTTCCGGGCGAAGATAGCGTCGTAGCCGTCGGCAAACTGCTTCGTCGCGGACAATCCCACGCGGACAATGCTCATGGATGTCTCCCGTTACGCCGGCGCGTCGACCGCGTGGGCGGAGAGTTCTTCGAGTGTGGCGAATTCCAGGGCCGAAATGTGCGTCGCGGCGAGGACGACCGGCGGGGCCTTACCGGCGTCGTACGCCTCCTTCCAGCGGGCGGCGCACAGGCACCACTGGTCGCCGGGCTGCAGGCCGGGAAAATCGAATTCCGGCACTGGCGTCGAAAGATCGTTACCGCGGGACTTCGAGAAGCGCAGGAACTCAGCGGTCATGCGGGCGCAAACGACGTGGATGCCGACGTCGCCGGGGCCGGAGTCGCAGCAACCGTTACGCATGTAGCCGGTGAGCGGGTCGGTGGAACACGGAACGAGCGGTTCGCCGAGGACATTCTTGGCGCGAGACACAGTGCGGCCTCCGGGGGCGGGCACCGTTATCATAGCGTCTGGCGACCCGGCAGCGTTGACGCGGCCGCCGACTTTGGCGAAGATGACGCTACGGGTCCGGTGGTGGAATTGGCATACACGCAGGTCTTAGGAGCCTGTGCCGCAAGGCTTGCGGGTTCGAGTCCCGCCCGGACCACATGTACATATGCGCATTATCGAAACGGTAGCACTTCACGAATTCATCGAGGTCGACCCGCTTGAGCGGGTTCGTCTTGAGCGTGAAGTGCATGTTTGTTCGGAGGTCGTACACTCATAGCTTCGCGGTCCACGGCTCCTCGCACGACGGCTTGCGGTCGAAGACCAGCACGTTTGCCTTCACATTCTGCGCGTAGAAGATGGCTGTTGGCGTTCGTTCCT
>CAZNSL010000116.1:2082-10456 GCA_964574975.1 uncultured Alcaligenaceae bacterium
CGCTCGGCAACCTTGCTCAGAGCCGCAGGTACAACCGATGCTCGTCGAGGTAGCGAAGGAACAGCGTCGTGACGGCAAGGTAGACGGCGAACGCCGCCCAGACGTATGCTGCCGGGGCGTCGCCCGGCGCGAACGGGTCGACGGCCTTATTCACCAGGCCATGAATCAGGTAGGCGGCCAAGGCGTTGCGGCCCAGCAGGTCGAGAAAGGCCCAGCGGAGTCGCCAACCGTCGCACGCCACCCGGAACGCCGCCAGGAGTGCCAGGGCGAAGCCCGCCGCGAACGTGTGGTACGCCACGCTCCCCGTTCGCTGACTCATGGTCCAGTAGTTCCGAGCCGCTTCCGCCCGGTGCGCGTCCGGCGGGGGGACGAACGGCAGGTCGGCAAGGTAGTCCACGGCTGTCGGGGAATCCGGCAGCACGTTCGGCGGTGTGACGCGGTTCAGGCACGACAGCCCGTATCCGAGAAGCATCAGGACGACGCCGCAGGCGAACATCCGTCCCGCGCCGCCGCCCGAGTCGGCCGGGTGCCGGCTCGCCCAGTCGTGGGCCAGCGTGCCGGCGATGACGGGAATGGTCCAGGTCAAGAACCCGAGCGGCCCGCCGTCGATCCCCACCGGGTTGGCCAAGTTCCAAGCATAGTAGAAGGCCAACGACAGTCCGACGTGCAGCGCCCCGCCGGCGGCCGCGTACACGGCCCGCGCCCATCCCGGCGCCGCAATCGCGGGAAGCACGAACAGCGTCGTCAGCCCTATGTGGGTCAGTGCCTCAAACGGGTGCCGTTTGATGGTGGAAACGAGAAACGCGACCGAGCCATCGCGGTGCCAGGTGTCGGTGAGCTGGCTCCACGAGGCGTACGATCCGGTGAGGCGATACACGACGACGCCCAGCAGCATGAGTCCCAGCCCGCGGATGGCAGCCTTCCGGTACGCGGCAGCCGACCCGCCCGTTCCGCGCCGCCGCAGGAACGTCAGCCGCATGGCGAAGCCGACGGCGAGGAAGAACTGCGGCATGATCGTGTCGTGGTAGCTGAAGTAGGTGTTCTCGGAGTGTAGCCAGCGCGGGACGTGGCGGTATCCGGCAATGAAGTTGACCAGGACCATGCCGAGGACGGTGTACCCGCGGAATTGGTCGAGGGACGTCAGGCGCGGCGCGGGATCGGCGGCGGTCACGGCTGACGCCCCTTCCGGCCGTTCGCACCGGCCGTCTTCGGCAGCGAGGGCCGCTCGACCGTGTCGAGGAATATGGTCCTCACGGTTGGTGGTCGTGATGGGTATCGAGAACATTGCCCGGCTCGCCGGTGTCGTACGACCGGGACAGGCATTCAATGACCCGCCGGCGGGCCGCCCGAACCCGCTCCGCGGCCGCCGACTCGGCCTCGACGACGACGCGGGTGCCGGCGGGCATTTCGACCGGCTGCGTTGGCCGGAAGTCGCCGTTTCCGTAAATGGCGGTCACCGTCGGCATGGCGGTTCCTCATGCGGCGAGTCGGGCGTTCAACTCGTCGAGTATTGTAGCAAGCCCGTCGCCGAGCAGTTCGACCGCCTTGCCGTAGCCGCCGATGCGAAAGAACAGCTCGTCGGCGAAATCGTCCGGCTCCACCCGCAGGCTCGTCGCGATTTTGTCGGCGATCCGTCTGCGGCGCGAATCAGGCGAGAGTCTCGACGCGTCTGAAACACTTCGACTGTTCTCGGCCATTCCACCGATAGCTGGGCGTCGGCTCGTGGAAGCCGGATCGGGTCTTACCGCGAAGCCATCTGGTTTCGACCTTTTGCGAGGATACGGTCGATGAAGCAATTCGTTTGGTTCGCCGTCGGTGTCGCGCTCGGTCTGGTGTCGGCGGCCTCGGCGCAGGTCGTCGTTTACGACAACCTCAACCCCGCGAACTCTTCGGGCTTTTCCCTCAACAACGGCGACACCATGCCGTTCGGCTCCGGTCTTTCGACCGTCCTCATTGCCGAGGACATCACCCCGGCAATCGGTAGTGACGGTCAATCGGTCATCTCGATCGTGTACACAATCACCAATTCCAACACAGTCCCGGTGTCGGTTCGCCCGCTGCTCCGCGTTTTCGCCGACAACGGCTCCAACGCACCCGGCGCTCTTTTGATCGCACCGTCACTCGGCCCCGTCTCGTTGGACGCCATTTCGCTCAACACGTTTACGTTCGCACCGGGCGGATCGATCTTTACCATTCCGGCCGGGGGCAAGTTCTGGGCGGGTCTGGCCTTCGACGATGCCAACGGGACTACGGGGGTGACCGCGGCTCAACTCGACCAAATCGGACAAGGCATGTACAACCCGCCGACGCCGGGCACAAGCGTCGATGGCTTCTTTTTCTCCTCGGGCGTCGATGACATTTCCGCGAACAATCCCGCGGGGTCGTTCGCCTTCTCGCCGTTCGGGGGAAATCCCGTGGCCAATCTCGGCTGGCAGTTCACGACAGCCCCGATCCCGGAACCGGGCAGCACGACGTTGTGCGTTCTGACGGCTTCGGGCGGGTTTGCGGTCCGGCATCGTCGGCGTTCGGCGACGCGTTCTGGGAGAAATCGTCCGGGAACTGTGGCGACTTCGGCGACATCCGTCCGCATCGCCCGGTCGCGCCTCCTCGCCGGCTTGCGGCGCGTGGCGGGCGAAATCTACGGCGGCGTGTGAAACATTCCGGCTGCTCTCGGCCATTTCCCTGTAAGCCAGCTTCGATACACGCTTGTCGCCATACGGCCGTCACGTTGTTGGGCCGCAAGACGTTCGTCGGAGGGCTAACGACTCCCCAACCCGAGGTGCAATATGAGGTGTTCCGCAACCGTCGCCGTTCTGGCCGTCGTGGTGCTATCGGCACCGCCCTGTGACGCCAGCATGATTATCTACAGCAACAGATCGGTTGCCGAATACGGCACCGACAACAGCTCCCAGATCGGCCCGCCGCACGAGATCACGCAACTGTTCTCGCTCTCTCAGAACGCAACGGCCACGTCGGCGATGATCGGCGTGTGGATACCCGCAACGAGCGATCACCTTGGTCTCTTGAGCGTTACCTACAAGCTTGGCACGACGCAAAATGGGTCGGACCTGGGAACCGCGATGGTGCCCGTCACCTCGACTTACCTCTACACGAACACGCGAGGCTACGACATTTTCAAGTCCGAATTCTCGCTTCCTGCCTCGATGAGCCAATCCCTATCGGCGAACACCAACTACTACTTCACGCTCTCCAACGCGGCGACCAACTTCCCTACGTTCATCTTCTGGGACAACCGCGATCAAGGACCGGTACAGTCCCTCACATTGTTCGGCGACTCCGTATCCGGTGTCACTCCCGAACCGAGTACCGTGGTTTTGGCGTTGACCGCGCTTCCCATCTTGGTGGGACGAGTCGTTCGGGTCCGACGGAGCTGCGCGGCGACCTGACGGGCCTCCGACGCAAGCGGTTAAGGTGCGGCGACCGTCGTCGGGAGGTCGGGGCTGCCTGGGCAACGGCTTCGCCTCGAATAATGTCATCGGAGACGTTTCGGGGACGGGGGTCGATGCGGATGTTCGCGACGGCCGGATCGATCCAAGGCTTGACCGACCGCGTAGAGGACCGGCCGTGACCGCCGAGACGTTTCCGCACCCTCCGCCTGAGGCTCTGGCGGCGTTCGGGGCCGGCCGGCTCGACGGCCCCGCCGCCGCCGCGATCGAAGACCATGTGGCCGGCTGTGCGAGTTGCTCGGCGGCCGTGGACGCGCTACTGGCCGACGATTTCGTCGCTTCCTTGCGCGACGCCTACCCGTTGACCACGCGGGACGACGGCGTGCCCGACGCCATGCGCGACCACCCGCGCTACCGCATCATCGGCCTGCTCGGCCGCGGCGGCATGGGGGCCGTCTACCGGGCCGAACACAAGTTGATGGGCCGTACTGTCGCCCTCAAAGTTATCGCACCGCGTCTGCTGGCGCGTCCCGGCGCGGCCGAGCGGTTCCGGCACGAGGTCCGGGCCGCCGCGCGGCTTGTCCACCGCAACATCGTGACGGCTTACGACGCCGAACAGGTCGGGCCGCTGACGGTGCTGGTCATGGAGTGCGTCGAGGGTCGCACGCTCGCCGACATACTGCACGAGCGCGGCCCGCTGCCGCCGGCCGAGGCGTGCGAGTACGTCCGGCAGGCCGCCGAGGGGTTGGCTTACGCTCATGCCTCCGGCACGGTCCACCGCGACATCAAGCCGCACAACCTCATGCTCGCCGCGGACGGCACGGTCAAAATCCTCGACTTCGGCCTGTCGCGGTTCGTCAGCGTCGAACCGCCGGCCGCCGTGTTGCTCGACCCGTCGGCGGACACCGCCAGTAGCCGAGGCGACGGCTTGACCGACGACGGCGAATTGATGGGCACGCGCGACTACATGGCCCCGGAGCAGGCCCGCGACCCACGGCAGGCCGATGCCCGCTCCGACGTGTTCGCCCTCGGGGCAACGCTGTGCAAGCTGCTGACCGGCGCAACTGCGATTGGCGGGCCGGTGGCTGGCGTGCCCCCGCCGCTCGTAGCCGTCTGTCGGCGGGCAATGGCCCTGGAGCCGGCCGAGCGCTATCCGTCGGCGCAAGCGTTCGCGGCCGACATCGAGCGCGTTCTGACCGGCGAGCCGGTGACGGCTTTCGCGGAGTCGGCGGCGGCCCACCTGCGCCGCTGGGTGCGGCGGCGGGTCTGGCTCCTGAGCGGGCTGGTGGCAGCGCTGGCCGTTGGTGGACTGGCGTACGGGCTGTTGGCGTGGCAGCAAGAATCGGCACGTCGGGAGGCGGCTGCCCGCAAGGTGACGCGCGCGGCGCTCGATGCCATGGTGTCCGGCGTCACCGGCGAATCCCTGGAGACGCAAGCCGCGCTGACCGCGGAACAGAAGACGTTCCTGAACTCGGTGCTTGGGTACTATCAGGAATTCGCGGCGGAACCCGGCGAGGACCGTGCCGGCCGCGAGCGGTTGGCGGCGGCACACGACCGGCTGGCGCTGATCCGCAGCCGGCTCGGCCAGCGGGGCGAAAGTGCGGCAGTCTTCGAGCGTGCGGCTACGCTCCACGGCGCTCTCGCAGCCGACTTCCCAAGCGAATCGGCCTATCGGTCCCGACAGGCTCGTAGCCTCAACGGCCGCGGCGTTCAATTGCGCGAACTGGGACGGCGGGCGGAGGCCGAGGCGGCGTACCGGACAGCCCTCGCCATTCAGGTAAAGCTGGCGGCCGACGCGCCGACTGTGCCCGACTACCGTTACGAGGAGGCCGTCAGTCATTTCAACCTGGGCGGCGTGTTGGCCGACCTGGGCCGGCACGTCGATGCCGAGGCGGAGTACCAGGCAGCCATCGGCATCCAAAAACAACTCATCGCCCAGCTTCCGGCCGCGGCTGCACATCGATACGCCCTGGCGCGCAGCCAAAGCGGTCTGGCCGACCTGGTTGGCGACCTGGGCCGGGTCGAGGAGGCCGTGAAGACGTACCATGCCGCGCAGACCGAGCTCGAGGCGCTCGCGAAGCAGTTTCCCAACGTCCTGGCCTACCGCCAGGAACTGGGCCGCGTCTTCAACAGCCTCGGCATCCTGCACGGCGACCAGGGCCAGCGGGCCGCGGCCGAAGCGGCATACCGGGCAGCTCTCGTCGTCGAGGCGAAACTGGCCGCCGACGCCCCTGGCGTGCCCGACTACCGGCAGGCGTTGGCCCGCACCTACAGCAAGTTCGGCGTCGAGTTGATGGACGCGGGCCGTAAGCCGGAGGCGGAGGAGTCGTATCGGTCGGCCATCGCGCTTCAGGAGAAGTTGGTCGCCGACGGACCCACCGTGCCCGCGTATCGCCACGAGTTAGCCCGGAGTCACAACAATCTCGGCAACCTGCTGGACGACTGGGACCGGCGCGACGAGGCGGAAGTCGCGTACCGGGTCGCATTGACGATCCGCGAGCAGTTGGCGGCCGACTTCCCGGCCGTACTTGCGTACCGGCAGGACCTGGCCAACATTCACAATAACCTGGGGACGTTAGTAGCCGCCCGGGGCCGGCCGGCGGACGCGGAAGCCATCTTCCGTTCGGCCATCGCGCTGTACCAACGGCTGGCCGACGACCTGCCCGCGGTGCCCGATCACCGCCGCTACCTGGCGATGGCCCACAACAACCGCGCCAATCAACTCCGTCGCCTGGGCCGACCGGCCGATGCGGAATCGGCGTATCGCACCGCTCTCGCCCTACGCATGAAACTGGCAGCCGACCACGCCGACACCGCAGCGTATCGTTTGCACGTTTCGGAGACGGTGTCGTTGTTGAGTGGCTTACTCATCGAGACCGGCCGCGTCGCCGAGGCGGTTCGACTGGCCGAGGCGATGCTGGAGGGGGCACCACCGCCCACCGGCGCGTTGTACAACGCCGCATGCGTGTTGGCGTTAGCTGCCGCGGCTGCAAATAACCCGGACGCCGAAAGCCACGCCGCTCGTTCCGTTGACCTCCTGCGGCGTGCGCTGGCCCAGGGCTACCGCAATGTGGCGCAGATACTCGCGGACACCGACCTCAACGCGCTGCGTCGTCGAGCCGACTACGCCGATCTAATTTGGCTGATCGCCGACGGCGTACGCGACCGTGGGCAATAGCGCTGCCGGGATCGGCCAACGCGGTGTGATACAATGCTGCCGATCCAGCGGAGGCGTCGCAATGGCCAATCCGTTCCCCGGCATGGACCCCTATTTGGAAGGACCGTATTGGGTCAGCTTTCGCTCGAATCTCGCCAGCGAGATGACGGCTGACTTGCTGCCAAATCTGTTGCCGTACTACGCCGCCGTGACGGCCCAGCGCATCGTACCCACCCCGGTAGACGAAGACGACGAGCGGCGCAACCGTTGGCCCGATGTCGGCATCACGACCGACCAGGCCGCTCCTGGCGGTGCTGCCGCGATGCTCGACTACCGCAAGCCACCGCCGGGAACATTCTCGTCCGACGATCTGGCTTGGATCGACGAGCGGTTGCGGGTCGCCGGACAACGGTCGTAGGCAGTCACGCGGTTTGGAAGTGCGCCACCGCATTATGGAATAGTTGCATTCCGTCGCCCTCGTCCTTCAGTCCCTCGCGCGTCCAGCGCGGGTGCTGTGTGCCAAGGGCGTGTCGCTCCGGGTGTGGCATCAGACCGAGGACGCGACCCGAAGCGTCGCAAACACCAGCTACGTCGGCCTGCGACCCGTTCGGGTTGTCCGGAAAGACGCCGTTGGCTGGGCGACCGTCTGGCGTGACGTAGCGCAGCACGAACTGTCCAGTTTGTTCTAAGCCTTGCAATATCCAGTCCTTGCGGCAGACGAATCGGCCTTCGCCGTGAGCCATCGGCACGAGCATCCGGTCGATGCCAGTCAGGAATGGGCAGTTGCCGGGCGTCGCCTGGAGCGTGAGCCAGCGATCCTGGTAGCCGTGAGTGTTGAACGTCAGCGTAGCCAGCGGCCCATCCTCGTCCGGTTGGATCAACAGCCCGGCCTTCAGTAGCACCTGGAAGCCGTTGCAGACGCCGAGGATCAGGTTTTCGCGGTCGCGGAACTCGCGGAGCATATCGCCGAGCGATGAAGCCAGTTGATGGGCCAAAATCTTGCCCGCACCCACGTCGTCGCCGTAGCTGAAGCCGCCAGGGACGCAAAGTATCTGATATTGGTGCAACAACTTCGGGTGTTCTCGGACGCGGTTGACGTGTACCCGTTCGGCGATGGCCCCGGCCTTTTCGAAGGCGAATTGCGTCTCGGCGTCGCAGTTCGCGCCCGGTGAACGCAGGATCAGAACTTTGGGAGTCGCCATAGGGATTCTGCCGAAAAACAGGAAAAATGTGCTTGACCCGCATCCTACGCAGTCGCCACAATGTCCAATGTACGGCGTGACGCTTCCACCGCCAGCATACCGGGGGGAACCCGGCTCCGTGGCCGCTCGGCTGCGGAAAACTGGTCGGTGCAAGTGGCAGGGAGGCATTCCCAAAAAAAACCAGTCGGGTGTTGACTCCTCCGGCCGGGACTTCTACAGTGAGTGTGTCACGCTAACGCGAGACGCTGCGGTGCTGTCGAATGGGTGACCGGCCGACGAGGCTTCACCGATTCGGACGCACTGCGAAAGACGCCCGGCTCTGCCGGGCGGTTCGTTCTTTGACAACCTGGTGCCCTTAAGTACGAGCCAATGCGGGGACGTGTGGTCGCTAGTTCGCTAGCGGAACACACTTCCTCGTTTGTGCCGGCGGGAAGCCGTCGGCACGTCGAGCTTTGAGTTTCGCTTTAGTAACTAGCGACCTTCAAACCATTCTGAGCAGTTTATGAACCGTCAACCCTTTCGAGGTAGTTGGCGGAACTATAAGCAGCAACACTTGAAGGGTTTGATCCTGGCTCAGAACGAACGTTGGCGGCGTGGATTAGGCATGC
>CAZNSL010000117.1:0-1342 GCA_964574975.1 uncultured Alcaligenaceae bacterium
AGCGAAAGGCTCAAACGCTCGCCTCGCAGACTCGGCTCGCGGCGTCACGGCGCACCGCACCGCCGCGAATCGCAACCTATGGTTAAGCGCCCCAGTCCGCGTGGAGGTGTCGCCGTGCTGCGCCTGATCCCACCGATTTTCGCGCTGTTGGTCGTCTGCTACGTCGTCAAGATTTACTCGGGAGTCGCCAACGCACTCGGCGGAACCCAAGGGGCCGGCGGGGGCAGTCCATTCGCGTTTTCCTTCAACCCGTTCGGCGGCTCGCCGTCCGGGCCGAAGAAGGACGACAGTCCCGACCCCGAAGCCCCGGAGGTCGTGAAGCAGCTCGAAGCCTTCCGCGCGCTGGCGTCGTTCGCCCGCGGCGTCGCGTCGCCGTGGGCCAAGGCGGGTTACGCCGGTCGCGTCGCCCCGGCTCGCGGGGCGGCCCTGATCTGGGACGTGGCCACCGATTTGCCGTCGAAGGCCCACTACTACCTGCCGGCCGACGTGCGGGCCATGGACCCGGCCGCGCCGGTCACGGTCTACCTGGTGCTGAAGCAGGAACGCAAGTTCCACTCCGAGTACGGCAAGGGCACGCCGTTCGGTCAACCGGGCGCGAAGCTGGGTGTGAAGGGCTACCGCACCGACTCGACGGTCGCCGTCGTCGCCCTGCCGGAGCGGGAACTGCTCGGCACCTTCCGGCTGGAGGGCAAAAGCCCGCCGTTCAACATCTGGGTGCCGGCCGGCCAGACCGAAGTGGATGGCGAATGGTGGATCGCCCTGCGCGACTGGGTGGAACCGGGCGTGCGCGGGCCGGGATGGCAGGCGAAGAAGGAAGCCGCCGAGTTCCGCAAGAAGCACCCGCCGACGCCGCTGGGCCTGGAATACCTGGAGCTGTTCGTGGAGGCCGCCAAGGCCGCGCTGCCGAAGGCGAAGCAGTTGGCTAACGCGCCGAAGACGGCCGCCGGTAAGCGCGTCGTCTGGGAGTTCACCGGCGACTACCGCCACGATAGGCTCGGCGACGCGCACTCCCACCTGCCGGCCGCACGACGAGCCGCCGAGGGCGACACGGAGGTAACGGTCTTCTTCCAGACGGCCAGCGACATCAAATCGGTGGACGGCCCGACAGGGCCGTTGCGCCGGGAGTACATGGTCTCGGTGGTATCGCTGCCGGGGCCGACGCCGGTCGGGACGTACCGCATCCAGGGCGCGACCGTCAGCCGTGCCAACGGCGGGGTGAGAGGACTGCCGGATGCCGGCGAGGAGTTGGCCCGCTGGGTCGGAGCGTTCGGGACGAAGTGAACTCGTGTTTTCCGAGCGGTCGGCGTCAGCCCGCGGTTGTTTCGGTTATAAACCGGCGGAC
>CAZNSL010000117.1:1352-10304 GCA_964574975.1 uncultured Alcaligenaceae bacterium
TCTGTGTTGCGGGGGGGGGGGGCCCCTGCGGCTGGCGTGGCCTGTCCCCGCCGGCCCCCCCCCGGCCGCTCGGACAATTCCTCCCATTTTGCCGAGTTTGCCATTGCATCGTCCCATCAGGGCGGCGTAATGTGGTTGTTAGGACAACTTTGAGCGCGGCGGCGACACAACGTTGCCGCGGGCCACGCCGGCCCGACCGCACCCAAGACAAGCCATGACCGTGCGCGACCTGCTCGCCGACCTCGCAACCGGGGCGGTGCAGTTGCTCTACCCGGGCCTGTGCCTGGCCTGCGGGCGGCCACTCGGTGGCGGTCCGCGCGATTTCTGCGCGCCGTGCCGCGTCGAACTGGCCACGGACCCGTACCCAACGTGCTCACGCTGTGCCTCGACACTGGGGCCGGGCGTGGCAAGCAGTAGCGATTGTGCCCGCTGCCGCGGCCAGTCGTTCCGGTTCGACCGGGCCTACCGCTTCGGCCCGTACGACGGCCTCCGCCGCGAGGTCATCCTGCGCATGAAACGAGGCCGATACGAGGGCGTAGCCGAGGCGGTCGGCGCGTTGTGGGCGGCGCGAGACGCCGCGCGACTGCGGACCGAGGGCGTCACCGCGGTTGTGCCGGTGCCCTTGCACTGGCGCGCCCGGTTTGCCCGCGGCTACAACCAGTCCGAAGCGCTGGCCCGCGCGTGGGCCGCGGCCCTCGGCGTGCCGTGCTGGCCGCGGGCACTGCGGCGCGTGCGGCGGACGCCGCTTCAGACATCGGTCGCGCCGTCGGCACGAGCGGACAACGTCCGCGGAGCGTTCCGCGCAGGCCGCGGCCTCGCCGGTGCGACCGTCCTCGTGGTGGATGACGTTCTCACCACTGGGGCGACCGCGAGCGAAGCGGCGCGGGTGCTGCGCGAGTGCGGCGTCCGCCGCGTCGTCGTCGCGGCGCTGGGGCACGGATGACTTGCGGAAAAACCGCCCGCCGCCGCGCCGGCTCGCGCCGACTTCGCGGGTCCGTGAAGGCGTAGCGGATCGTCCGCCGCCGGGATTTGGGCGGCGCGGGTTTCCGGTCCCCCCGGTTTGACGGCGCTGTCGGCCGGGGCAAGAGTTTACCGTCGCCCCACGCCTTGTCCCGGTTCACCGGGCGACGCGGGGCCGGAGAGGGGAAGGCACCACATCATGTTGCGGTTCGCACTGGCCGTCGCGGCGGGGTTGACACTCATCGCCCCCGCTCCGGCCGGCACCTGGGCGGAGGGGATGTTCGAGGAACTGGTCCGCGATTTCGGCGTCGTGCCGCGCGGCCCAACTCTGACGCACTCCTTCAAGCTCGCCAACAACACCCAGCAGGTCGCCCAAATCACCAGCGTCCGCGTGTCCTGCGGCTGCGTCAGCGCCACGGTCATGTCCGGCACGCTCCAGCCGGGGCAGTCCACGGTCGTCCTGGCCCAGATGGATACCCGCCGCTTCACCGGGGCCAAGACGGTCACCATCTACGTGCAGTTTACCCAGCCGGAGTTCCAGGAAGTGCGGCTGACGGTCTCGGCGTTCGGCCGCGACGACATTGCGATCCAGCCGGACAACATTGCGTTCGGGGCGATCGCCCGTGGCTCCACGCCGTCGAAGTCGGCCAACATCGTCTTCACCGGCCAGTCGATGAAACTGGTGAGTGTGGCCGCCGAGAGCAATTACGTGCAGCTCAGCGCTCGTGAGGTGACCGGCAACTTCGGCGAGTACCGCTACGAGGTGACGGCCAAGCTGCGGCCGGACACGCCGGTTGGCAAGTGGTACACGGACGTTTGGCTGAACACGAACAACCCGGCCTCGCCGCGGATCCGCGTGCCCTTGAGCGTGGACGTGGAGCCGGCCCTGAACCTCAGCCCCGGCGCGTTGACGTTGGGCACGCTGAAGCCCGGCGAGAAGGTCGAGCGCCGTGTGATCGTCCGCGGCTCGCAGCCGTTCCGCATCACCGCGGTGCAGGGCACCGACGAGGTCGTGCAGGCCGCTCCGCCGGGCAGCGAGGCGAAGCCAGTCCACGTCGTCACGGTGACGGTAAAGCCGTCCGACGCCGGCGACCTGAACCGAACGCTGAAGATCATCACCGACCTATCCGGCGATGCGACGGCGGAACTGCCGATCAAGGCCACCGTCGCGCCGACGACGAAGACGGAGTGACCGAAGCATTAGCCACAGATGAACGCGGATAAACAGAGATAGATACAAGACATTGATCTTGTATCTATCTGTGTTTATCCGCGTTCATCTGTGGCTAATGCTTCTTGCAGCCGTCGAACGGGCAGTCGTCGCTGTGTTTGTCCGGGAAGATGGACTCGAGGCCCGTGGTGCCCGGCACGAAGATGCGGTCGCCCGGCTGGAGTTGGTAGTTCGTCGTCGCGTCGCCGAGCTGCACGATCTGCTTGTAGCACACCGGCAGGACGATCCGCTCGCAGCCGGGGCCGGTCGGCCGGCTCAGAATGATCTTGCTCGCGGCCGCCCGGATGTTCAGCCCACCTGCGGCCATCAACCCATCGAGGACGGTTTCGCGCCCCTGGAGCGGGAAGGCTCCCGGCGCGTTGACCTGGCCGAGGACGTAATACACCTTGCTCTGCCGGCTGACGATCCGCACCAGGACGCGGCCGGCGTTCGGCTCCTGGCTCAGAACCGCGTCGCGGACGATGAGGTCGATTTCGTCGAGCGTTTTCCCAGCGACGACCGGCCGGCCGAAACGGCCGAGGTCGATGCGGCCATCGGGCAGTACCGGCTGGTCGCCGGACAGGCGGACGTTCGACTCGAAATCGGTCGGCGTCACCAGCAGCACGTCGCCGGGTTCGACGACGTAGGGCGGCATCTGCTGCTTATCGAGTTCGCGCGGCACCGGGGCGGGATACGGCGCGGCTGCGCGGAGGGCCTTGGCCTCCGGCAACAGCGGTTGCACATCGCCCGAAGTCGTGAACAGCGAACTCGGGAAGATCGAGGTGCAGCCTGCGAACAGCAGCGGTGCGACGATCGGAAGTCGGTAGCGCATCCGTCGCCCCTCCCACCCACTTTATCGGCACGACCGGCCTTCCAGGTGCAATCGGAACGACCCAAACCCGGACAATCCCGGACGGAGTGGCAGCCGATCCGAGCCGCGGCCGCCGGCCACTAACCGAAGTCCGCCCCGGCGTCAAAGTGAACCCACGCCGGTGGCCAGGGCGTCGTGGCGACCCTCGGTGGAAGCAAGGGTCAATCAGGTAAACCGGGTGCGAGCATCGCGGTCATGCGGACAGGGTTCTTGACACCTTGGCTAGTCATCCAATCATCGGCCACAGCGATGAGGGCGCGGCCCTGATCGCCACCGAGGAGTTGGCCAAAGCGTCGCCTGGCGACGGCGGCGTAAAGACCCAAGTCGGCGAGCGCCAGAGCTTCTGTAGCCTTTCGATAGTATTCGGCCGCATGCGCGTCGCCCTGAACAGCGCGAGCGCCGGCGGCTAGCAAGCGACTCCAACCTATCGAGTACGACACCCGTTCTGCAGCCAACCGGTTCGCCAAACGGTGTACTCGTCGAGCGTTGGTCGCGCTGTCGATTCCGGCAGCCGCAGCCGCCAGAGCGGATCGCCCGTCGTTCTCCCAAGCGATACAGCGGAATAACTGCAAGGCATGCATAGCTGAGCGCCCTGCCCCAGGCCGCGCCGCCCGCAGGCGCTCGTACGCCTCGCCCGGTCGGCCGGAATACAGGTCGATCAACAGGGCGTTTTGGAACGCATGAAAGTGCTGGACTCGGTGGTTCCGTTCGGACCAGCGGCCAGCCGCCGCCTCGAGCGCCTCGCGTGCCGCCCCCGGGTCATCGTCGGCCAGGTGGACTAGCGGCGAGAAGTAGGCACGAAAACTTTCGACGGCGAAGACGTTACCACGGTCGAACGATTCGTTGATGACGACTGGTAGCTTTTCGGACAGGGTGCCAACTCGCCCGCGAAAGTACAAGGCAAACAGGTGAAACTCACGAGCCGCTTTTAGCTCCCACAAGGTTCCGACACAACTCTCGCGGAGCAACTGTTCGGCCTCGGAACAGTGGCGCGTCGCGTGCTCCCACTGACCCGACAAATATGCGACTGCGCCTCGACCCAGGCTGACGATTCCCGCGGCGTGAGGTTGGCTACCTGCGAGACGCTCGGCTTCTCCAAGGAGCGCGGCGGCCCGACGCGCCCCGCGGGGTCCGACGGCCGCCGCAAACCCCGCCTCGGTCGCCAACGCTCGCGCAACCCGGAACGGTTCGCCTGCGCGAAGAGCGAGCCACAAGTGCCGGGTTTGTAGGTCGGCTCCGCGGATCGGATCGGTAGTAGCCAGGCCGATGGAAGCGGTACAACAGATATCGATACGCTGGAGAACGTGGCGCGCGACCGTTGGTGCGGGCCGCGGCCGGAACCGCACGCCCCGCGCCCTCACTAGCAGTCTCCGCCAAAGGAGCAAGAAGAGGGCCGCCCGCCGCGAGTCGGGCAGGCGCAGGCCGACATCCGCGAGTACGCGGCGGAGAAGGTCCACCCCCTCGTCGATATGCCCGGCCGCCAGGAACAGCGTCGTCGCGCGCCGGCGGCATTCGAGTGCGTCGTCGGAAGCCAACCCGACGGCGGCCAGTAGGTACTCCCGCGCCGCGTCGGCCGCGCGACCGTCGTTCATCAATGATTCTGCCAAACATCGCCGCAACTCGGCGCTCGCAAGCGGCGGCCAGTGGCCCAGTTCGAGGGCCCTGCGGTACAACCGGCCGGCCCGCTCGAACGCGAGCGCGGCACCGGCCCGGCCGGCGGCGTCGGCGTACAATTGGGCCGCTCGACCAACCTCACCCGAGCCTTCGGCGTGAACGGCCAGAGCCTCCGCGTCGGATTCGGCGGACGACAACGCTTTGTAGAGCCGCGAGTGGTACTCGCGGAGTTCCGTAGGTGACAGCGAGCCGACAACGGCTTGCCGGAGACGGTCGTGGTAGGTTTCGATCACTGCCCGCGGGCCATCGGTGCGGGTCGTCAAAAAGCGCCCAGCCCTCAGTTCCTTAAGTGCGTCAGCCTCATTCGCCACCCTGGCCGCGAGCGCGGCGACGGCCCGGTCAGTCGGACGGTCGGCGACGGCGATAACCTCAAGCAGCCGTCGCGCATCCGGCGAAAGGTAAGAGGTTCGCTCCGCCAGGACGGAATCCAGACTCAACGATCCGGGGCGGGGAATGACGCATTCGGATCGTTCGCGGCGGAGATGGCGTGCCAATTCGTGCGCGAAGTACGGATTGCCCGCGGACTCACGCGCAACGGCCGTTGCAAGGCCCGGCGTGTCGTCATCTGCGGGGCCAAGCAACCGGCGAGCCAGTTCAGCGGTCTGTTCGGCCGAAAGCGGTTCCAGACGACAGCAACTTGCTGCCGCACCGAGCGCCGGCAAGAGGGTCGATAGGCATGGGCTGGATTCGGCACATTCGCTCCGGTATGCGCCGAGGAGGAGCATGACCGGAGCGTCCGGCGGCCGGATCAGTTCGGCGAGGCGCTCTGCACTATCGATATCGCCCCACTGAAGGTCGTCGATGAACAGGATCAGGGGCTTCCGGTCGCCGAGACGTGCGAGCAAATCGCGCAGGGCGGCGAAAGCACGGCGCCGCAACTCGTGTGGGTCTGGGGGGCCGCCTGGCCGACGCGGTACGGCGGCAACTGCCGGAACTCGCCCCAGGACCGGGAACACACCGGCCAAGACGGCGGCGTCGCGCGGCAGCAGTGCGTTCGCGTCCGCATGGGGTAGCCGCCTCATGTAATTCGCTAGATCGTCGATCAGGCTGTCAAATGCCTTGAACGGGACAGTTTCACTCTGGTAGCAGCGGCCGGTCAACGTCACCGCCCCGCGCCGTTCACGCACCTCGTCTAACACCCAGTGGACAAGGGCTGTCTTTCCGACTCCGGAAACGCCGTGGACGAATAACGTCCGCGGCGCATGAGCGGCGACCGCTTCAAATGCATCGAGGAAGGTCTCTCGCTCCGCCTCACGGCCAATGAACGCCGACTCGACCGAGGCCGCCCGTGCCGCCCCTGCCCCGCGCGCTAGTAGTTCCGCGCCTCGTAGACGATCGGAAGGGGTAAGGCTCAATAGCGCGACACACAGATCGTTCAGGTCGTCCGGCACGTCTGCAGAAAATGAACGCGGCGGCAGTGGTACGGCCCGCTGCCGCTCGTGCATCACCTGGAGCATCGACCCCGTGAACGGCAGCCGGCCGGTGAGTGCCTCGAATAGCATCACGCCGACCGAGTACCAGTCGCTCGCCGGAGTCACGGCCGCCGCCGCCGCCTGCTCCGGAGCCATGTACGCGGCCGTGCCGACGACGTGGTGTTCGGTGCTGAGATGCTGCCCCGTCGGGTCCAGTTCGGCGGCTAGCCCGAAGTCTAGGACAACGACGCGGCCGGCCGGCGTCACCAGCACGTTCGACGGCTTCAGATCGCGGTGTAGTTTGCCGGCCGCATGCAAGGCCGCCACGCCCGCCGCTAGTTGGCCCAGGGCGTCCCGCAGTCGTGCGATGCGGAAGGCCGGCTCCTCCAGCGTAAAGACTTCGCCCCGAACGTATTGCGCGAACGGCTGGCCATCGACCAGCTCCATCGTGAAATACCACTGGTCGCCGTCGGATGTAAGTTCGTAGAGCTTGACGAGGTTCGGGTGGGCGACATCCGTCAACGTGCGGAATTCCTGCTTGAATCGGGCCAGGAGTGACGCGTCGAGCCGCGGCAACCGCTTGAGGGCGACGATTTGGCCGCGACGATCGCGAGCCTTGTACACGACACCCATACCGCCACGACCGAGTTCGCACAGAACCGTAACAGTCGAGGGTGCCGGGGGCGACTGCATGTCCGTCGGCGGCCGATCACCGTCGTCCGTCGCGTGTCCGGAGGAGTCGGCCGTTCGCGGCTCCCCTGGCAAATCGTCGCGCAGTTCCGGGAACCGTATAAGGTAATCTTCCCACCTGACTAGCTGCCCAGCCTGGCAGCGGAAGTCCAAGTCGATCAGGACCAACTCGCGCAGAATACGAAGCCGGCCTGCGGCATCGGCAGGAAGGAAGGCGGCCAGATCTGGCGGCGATGGCTCAGTACGCCAGGCCCGGGCAAAAAGCTCGGCGACGGTCTGAGCACCGGTCGGTGTGTCGGTGGTGCGCATCACAGTGTTCACAGGAGTCGAGGTCAAGCTAGGTGCCGAGCGTACCACACCGGCACAGTGGCCGCAACTGCCCGGCCGGCGGATTCGTGGCGTTCGTTGCAGACAACGAAACGGTGTGGCACGACCGCTCGCCCAATCCGGGCAACGCATCCGCTGCGCCGCGGTGCGGGTCGGGCGGCTGTGCGGCCTCTGCGGGCGCAGAGTGGACGGTCGCGGTCATTCGCGGCAATTCTTCTGGCCGTTGGTGTTGCGAGCGGCGGATAAAGCCGTATAACGGTAGCTCTCACAGCCGTTTGAGGCGATGGGAGTGCGCGAAGACGCGGCCCCGCGGGGCCGGGGGTGGGGCGTCGTATGACGGCGGCACGAGGCGTCGCGATGGAAAAGAAGTTGAGCATTGCGTCCTTGTGCATTGCCGCGCTGCTCCTCATCCTATTCGTTCTCGATATCGCCCTCGGCTTGCCCTTCGGCGGCGGCTCCACCTTCCTCGTCATCGACATCGTCGGCATCGTCGCCGGCAGCATCCTCCTCTACCTGTCCTGGAACGCCCTGCGCGACCTCCTGTAGCGCGACGCTTACTTTGCCAGGATTGCCGCGGCCGTCTCGTGCAACGCCTGCCGCATCGGCGAGGCGTCGGAGTTGATTCCCGTGCGCTGGATCAACAGGACGTGGAACGTCCCCTTCACCGGGTCGCACCACACCTGCGTGCCGTACGCGCCGCCGTGGCCGTAGGTGCCCTTCGATAGGGCCGCGCTCACCCCCTGCGGTTCCGTGACCACGGACCAGCCGTAGCCCCAGCCGACGCCGGGTACGAAACCCGTTTTCAGGTCGCCCGTGTGCAGCCGCGTCATCTCCGCGACCGATTCGGGCTTCAGGATGCGAGCGTCGCCGAGCGCTCCGCCGGCGAGCATCGCGCGGTACAGCTTCGCCAGGTCGCCGGCGCAGGAGTACAGGCCGCCGGCCGGCACCGGGTACTTCGCCCCGACCGGCGAGCCGAGGAAGCCGCCCGTCGTCGCCACGGCTTTGCCATCCTTCTTCTCGTACGCTGTCGCCATGCGCTCCAATTGCGCCGCCGAGGGAAAACTCGTCGTGTCCTTCATGCCGAGCGGCTCGAAGATGTGCTTGCGGAGGTAATCCTCGTACGACTCGCCGGAGACAACCTCGACGATCCGGCCGAGCGTGTCGATGCCGGAGTTGCAGTACTTCCATTTGGTGCCCGGCGCGAACTCCAGCGGCTTCTTGGCGAACGCCGCGACGCCCTCGGCCAACGTCACGTCGCGCTTGCGGTAGATGTTGGCCAGGTCGCCGGACGGGTTCGGCAGGCCGGACGTATGCGTCAGCAGGTCGCGGATCTGGATCGGCCGCGACGGCGACTTCTGCCCGCGGAACTCCGGCAGGTACTTCTCGACGGGGTCGGTGACGGCGAGTTTGCCCCGTTCGGCGAGCTGCACGATGGCCACCGCGACGACCGGCTTGGTCATCGACGCGATGCGGAACATCGTGTCGGGCGTCATCGGCTTCTTCGCGTCGATATCGGCGTAGCCGACCGCGTCGAGCGCGACGACGCCGTCGGCCCGGCCGATGACGGTCACGGCCCCGGCGATCTCGCCAGCGTCGATGAAGGTCTGCATGCGCGACCGCACCGGACTGTCGGCTAAGGCCGCGGATGCAACGGTCAGGACAAAAAGGAACGCACGAATTCGCACCTAACACCTCCCACTCGAAAGACGAAGAATTAGCCACAGATGAACACAGATGAACGCAGATGAATCAGAAGGATAAATCAGCAGATTCATCTGTGTTCATCTGTGTTCATCTGTGGCTAATTC
>CAZNSL010000118.1:0-10294 GCA_964574975.1 uncultured Alcaligenaceae bacterium
GGACGACCACGGAGAGCGGCAGCAGCGGCTCGTAGGCGTCGTGCGTCACTAGGTCGATCGAGCGCAGCGACTCGTCGTAGCGGTGCGCCTCGGTCTTGCCCGTGACCCAGTGCAGGACGAAGTTTGTCGTCGGCACCAGGACGAGGTTGCCGGCGTAGGTGTTAAACGGGTACTTGCCCGGACCCAGCGGCCGCTCCCACACGCCGCGCTGGCCCTCGGCCACGCGTTCGCCGTGGCGGAAGCTGGTGCCGCTCGTGTCCTGGCCGGTGCGGCCGTAGTAGCTGACCACGACGCCGACGTAGCCGATCGGTACGACCGTCTTCGGCTTGTACTCGACCGTGGCGAACCAGCGGTTGATGAAGTAGGTGCCGTCGGTCAGCGGCGTGTACTGCCGGCCGCGGCGGCCGCCGGAGCGCAGGAACGATTCGGGGTCCTGGTAGTTGTTGTGGTAGTGCGGGTCGTCGGCGGTGTTGCCGCAATCCGGGGCGATGATCTCGCCCGGCAAGAGCGAGGGGCCGTCGTGGACCGTGACGATGCCGATGGAGTCCACCGTCATCTTCTGATCGTTGCGCAGCGGGTCGGTCGTCTCGACCTGGCCGCCGACCACGACCGGATGAAAGCCGTCGATCTCGGCCAACTCCTGTTGCCAGCTCAGGATCGACGCCACCTCCTGCTTCGATTGCGTCGCCAGCCGGTAGACGTTGGTCTCGGTGATGACGACGAACAGCGCCAGGTTGACGGCGTAGACGCCTTCGCGGGGGATCGCCCGCTGTCGGCCGCGCTGGCCGACGGGCACGAACGCCGACTCGCCGATCGGCGTTGCGGCGTCGATGGTGCCGACGAGGAACGCGCGCGCGTCCTGGAAGTTGTTGCACGGTACGACTCGGCCGAGGGTCTGGCTCGGCGGCAGCGGTTCACCGTCGCGGGCATAGACGTAGGCGAGTTGGCCCTGCGGCACGGTAACGAGGCCGACCTTGTGGATGCGATACTTCCAGCGCCACAGGCCGAAGTGGATGCCACCGCGCAGCACATCGACCTGGTAACCGGCTTCGCCGCCGAGGGCGATGATGCGGCCATCGCCGACGGAGCCTTTGGCCGACCAGAGGTTTTCGACGACGCCGACCTTGTCGTTGGGGATGAAGCGCAGGCCGCACAGTTCGATTAGGGCGACAACGGCGAGGAGGGCGAGCACGGCGTAGAGGAGGAGACTCTGCGGGGCGGCCCATTCGGCGGCCAACGGGGCCGTACACATGGAGCGGACTCCGGGGGTGGCCGTTGGTCCGGGTGCGGCGACGCGCCGTCGCGGGTCGGCCGGGCTGTCAGGGTATTCGCTTTGGGACGCCCCGGATTATCTCAGCGCCGCAAGCGATTGCAAGCGAAATGTTTGCGACGTGCTGCCGGGTCGGTGTTGAGTTGCGTCCGCGGTCGCCCGGCGGATTCGTTTCACGTTTCACGTTTCACGGTTTCGGGGTGTTTTCACGTTTCACGGTTTCGGGGTGTGGGTCGGTGAAACGAGTCCATCGTTTCATGAAACGCATTGAAACGTGGAACGAATCGTTGAGGTTCGTGTGCGGCCTCGCAAGAAACAGTGGAGGGAAAACGGCCGTCTCGCCCTTGACGAGTCGCGGTTCGGCGCGTGCAATCCCGAAATGGGCTGACCGGCGCGGGAAACAGGCTGACCGGCCGGTCGGACCAAGGAAGAGTTCGGCGAGTAGAAGGCGAGTTATGGGACCGGAGAGTGTCAGCGAACTTGCCGCCGCGTTTTCGGACGTTCCGGCCGACAACATCTTGGAGGTGTTCCGCCGCTGCGAAGCTGCCGACGCGCTCGGGGCTCTCGGGCCGGTTGCTACACCGGGCGTACCTGCCCTAATTCGTACGCTGACGGTGATTGTCAGAGTCGATTGCGTCCAGGTCTTGCGCGTTGCTGTGGCACGGGCTCTCTGGCGGATCGAGCGACGGGCGGACCTGGCCTTACCACACCTGACGCGGGCACTCGAGGATGACTACTGGGGCGTGGCGCGCACGGCGGTCGAAACCCTTAGCGATATGGGTGAGATGGCCCAGCCCGCCGCGTCGGATTTGATTGCTCTGGCAAAGAGGCGTCTTGCCTCTGGGCCACTTTACTTCGAGGAATGGTTGGAGGACGGCCCAGAGCAGCCCGCTCCGCTCCTGGCAGCGATTGCCGCGGCACTCCGCCGGTGTGCCGCGGAATACCCGGAGACGCAGACCTTATTGGCGCAGATCGCGCGTGACCCGGACGAACGAGTCCGGGCCGCGGTCGGGTAAGACCAAGGACGCCTTACCGGGTGCAGTAGCGGATCGGGGTCGCCCGACGACTTCCCAGACGTGTAGCCGCCTGAGCCGCACCGGCCGGTGTGCCGTGTTGCTCGGTCTCGAGTTCGGAGGTATTCGCACATGGGGCTACTCGATCTCTTTCGGCGCAAGTCTACGGCACGAACAGTTACGCAACCCGCGGGCCGGGTCACGACCATAGACGTGGCGAACGTGACGCCGGCCAGCGCCGCATTACCCGAAGTCTCGTATAAGGTCGCGGTTGAAGCTCTGTTAGTGAAGCCGCCTTCACGGTTGCCCGGGAAAACGGAACGGACCGCCGCCCGCTCGGCTATGCCGGTCGAGGCCTGTTCGCAGTATCACGGTCAACTTGTGGCCCACGTCGCCTTCCATCCCGTCGTAGCGGCGATTCACCTGGCCTTCAAAGATCATCGACCTTTGGTTCTGTCCCCGGACATACTCTGGCTTCTCGTGGCGCAAGGGTTTGCGAATCACGTCGATGCGAATGCCGAAAAACTGCGACCCAAGCTCGTCGAGCATTCCGGCAAGGTGACGATCGCGGTTCGCCGTGACGATTTCGTCAAGGGGTCACCGGAAAACCCGTGGCCGGAGGTCTTCGGCGAGTTCAGTGGCCGAATCCGGGAACACATTGGAGCGACGACACACGACTTGTTGTTGCCCATATTCTCGACCACAGGCGCGGCGGAGAGAGCAGCCGCAGAGGTCGTTCTGCTGGACGCGATGCAGTCGTTCTTCTCGTACGAGTTCCACACCTTGTGCGGTATCCCCAAAATCGTACTCGAGGGGACACCGGACGATTGGTCAGTGCTCGCCGAGCGCACGCGCGGCCTCGGGCGGTTGGACCTCAAGTGGTGGACCGAGGCTCTCGCGCCGATCCTCGACGAGTTCGTCGCGGCGTCGCGAGGTCGGGTGAACGCACGGTTCTGGCAATCCATCTACAAGCAAGATTCCGGCAGCGGCGGGCCGTACACCACAGGCTGGATTACGGCATTCTTCCCGTATCTGAAGGACTGGCAAACGGGCCGCGCCTCGCACAAGAATCCTTGGCTGGCCGGCGGAGGCACGAAGTTGCAAGAACTGCTTTACCCGCCGGCTACAAGCGACGCCCATCGGTTCGGGCATGGCCCGACGACTGAGGCCTTCCCAAGCGGCTTGGCGCGGGCGCCGTTTCTCTGGAATTACCTGAACCGTTCCTTTGAGATGGAGTTCCTTGGTGGTTTCGTGGGCGTGCGGCAGGAGGCCGAATTGCTCCAACTGCGGCCGGAAATCGGGTGGGCGGTACGCGAACAGGTCGCAGCCTGAGGGGCTTGGTCGACTATGAAGCCGTGGGTTGGTCAAGCGCAATCGCAGCGTTTTATTGGACCTCGGGCGGTGAGGGGCCGTGTCCCCGTGCGAGGGGCCAACGAACGGCCTTCCTTTCGAAGCGGTTTTCGGGGCCGCCGTAACGCCGTCGGGGACGCACTCGACTATCCGGGATCGTTGGCCCCTGGTGCGGAGCCGTCCCACTCATCCGATCCGCCGCGTCGCCCATTCGTTCGGACGCCCTCATCGGTGACACCGGAGTGTCACCGCGGGCATACCAAGCTGCGAGCTGACGCGGTCGAGTCCCTGCGGGCGTTCGGTCGGCTCAACCGGGGCGAACGCATCGGGCGATCCGTCGCTCATACACGAACCCTTTGTTGGTGTCGCATCCTCTAACTCCGGGCAACCCGTGAAGTTGGAGGAGTCTCGATGATCCGCGTTCAATTACCGCCAACTGCGGCCCAGCGCCTCGACCGCTTGTTCCGCACGACCACCGACCGCAAGTTCCGCGACCGATTGCAAATCGTCCGCATGGCCCATCGCGGCCGCGCCCGCCAGGCCATCGCCGACGACTTGGGCATCGACCGCCGCACCGTCACCCGTTGGCTCAATGCCTACTGCGACGCGGGCGTCGAGGGCCTGCGGCCACGCAAACCGCCGGGCAAGCCGCCCGGCATCCCGACGGAACTCGCCGACCAACTCCGCCGCTGGGTCATCGACGGCCCGGCCCGACAGGGGTTGGACCGGGCCAATTGGACCCATGCCGAACTCGCCGATCACCTGTACAAGACCCACGGTGTGCGGACGTCCCGCAGCGCTGTCCAACGCTTCTGCGTCAAACTCGGCATCCGGCCCTATCGACCGACGTATCGCTATCTCCGCGGCGATCCCGCCAAGCAGGCCCAGGCCAAGGAGGATCTGGCCGGCCTGGGAAAAGGGCGGCGGCCGGGGAGCTCGTCGTCTTGAGCCAAGACGAAGCGCGTTTTCCGATGGTCCCCACCTTGGCCGCCACCCTCGGCATCAAAGGGCATCGGCCGACGGTCGGCACCCGCGACTGCAAGGACCTACTCTACACCTTCGCCGCCGTCAACCTGACGACCGCGGCGTTGCACACCAATACGTTGGAAAGTCCGGCGTGGGCGAAGCGGGTGACAGGCCAGAGCAAGACTCGACGGATGCAGGTCGCATTCGCCAACCACTTGCGGCACCTCGGCCGCGTTTACCCGCGTCATCGCCACGCCGAGGTCGTCCTCGTCATCGACAACGCGCCGTGGCACCGCGGCCGACCAATCGCGGACGCCCTCGCCGACAATCCCCACCTGCGGTTCTACCGCTTGCCGAGCTACAGCCCGCAGTTGAACCCCATCGAGCGATTCTGGAAGAAACTGCGGCGGCGCGAGACCCACAACCGCTTGTTCGACACACTCGCCGACCTGAAGGCGGCCATCCGAGCCAGCCTGTGTTACTACCAGACGGTCCGGCATCAAGTCGCGAGCCTCATCTCGGGAACGGCCAAACGCCGCGCCAACAAATGAGACACCCTTACCGGGATCGTGTATCAGAACAGGCTTCCACATTGGGCGGCGGTGGGCGCTTGTACCTGCGAACGTAGGATTGGAAGGAACACGAGATTCCCTACACGATAGAATCATAGAAGGCGGGTATGGCTGAGCGCGTCTACATCGAGACTACGTTCGTCAGCTACTTGACTGCTTGGCCAAGCCGCGACGTGGTCATTGCCGGACACCAGCAGATCACGCGCGAATGGTGGGACACCCGCAGGGCGAGCTACGAGCTTTGCGTATCGCAACTCGTTCTCGACGAGGCCGGGGCTGGTGATGAGCAGGCTGCCCAAGAGCGCCTTGCGGTGCTACAGCCGATGCTGGTACTCGAAACGACGACGGAAGCCTTGGAATTGGCGAAGGAATGGGTGCAAGCGGGCGCGTTGCCGGCGAAATCAGCCGGCGACGCGCTGCACATCGCGATTGCGGCCACGAAGGCCGTTCCCTACCTGTTGACGTGGAATTGCCGCCACCTGGCCAACGCCGTGATGCGACCCGTGATCGAGGCCGTTTGCAGCGCGAAGGGATTCAAGTCATCGATCATCTGCACGCCAGAGGAGTTGTTGGAGGCCAAACCATGAACGATCCAATCGTCGATGAGGTTCGCCGAGTTCGAGACGCTCACGCTGCTCGATTTAACTACGATCTGGATGCCATCTTCCAGGACATCAAGGAGCGAGAGAAGAAGAGCGGCCTCGTGTTCGTTAAGGGTGTTGCTCGCCAGCAGGTGCCGAACAAACCGCTGCAGGTGTCACGATGAATGTCAAGCCTCGTCCCCGTGATGACGGAACGGTGGAGCGGTTGGAGCAGTGACTGCGGCGCGCACCGCGGACGATCCATGCATACGAGCGTGTGCATGTGTTTAGTCACGTGGTGTGGCACGCTCAACCGTTGCTAACCGTGCCTCGTCCCTGTTCCGGTGCGGGGCGTGGGTTCGAGGTCGAAGGTCTGAACCAGGTCGAGCGCGGCGGCGTGGAGTGATTGGCCGTGCAGCGCGGCCCACAGGTCGATGAGGTCGCCCTTGGCGCCGCATTGGGCGTCGAAGCAGTGGAAGACGTTGTCGTCCAGGTTGACGCTGAACGTTCGGCCGCGGGCGTCGCCGCGGTGGATCGGGCAGGCGCAGCGCCGCTGCGGGCCGGGGCCTTTGAGTCGCGCGGTCAGTCCCAGGTGGTCGAGGACGCGGGCCAGCGGCAGTTGCCGTTTCAGGTGGGCGAAGTCGATCGACGGCGAGCCTCCCCCGTCCGTCGGCGGAACGGCTACAATGGGGTCGCAGGTCGCGGTGACCACTGACGTCTCCGGCTCGTCCGGATTGTGACCCGCGGCTTACGTCTGTTTCGGCAGAAACAACGCATCGGAATCCGTGGGATCGACCGAGGTCGGCGCGTCCCACGGGAAGTGCGCGGCGTCGAACGGCCGGCGGGTCTTCCAGACGGCGAAGGCGAGGTGCAGGAGCTTGCGCATGGCGTGGCCGACGGCGACGGCCTTGCGGTTGGGGTGCTTGGCGACGACGCGAGCGTAGAGCGCTCGCACGGCCGGGTTGAACCGGACCACGGACAGAGCGGCCATCCATAGGTAGCGCCGCACCAGATCGTTGCCGCGGCGGCTCACGACGACCTGGCGGAGTGTGCGAAACGCGAGCGACAGCGGCTGGCCGGCGTGACCGGCGGTGGCGTACCACAGCACCGTCAGCGTTTGAACGTACCAGGCCATCGGGTGCGCCCGCTCCACGCTCCGTTCGCACCACACGTACGGGTCGTGCAGCATCGCCGCGTTGACGTAGGCCCCGTCGCCCATGAGCCAACAGTCCCGGTCGGGCAAACACAAAGCCACGCTGCGGGCCAACTCGGCTGCCAGGGCCGTCCGCGTCCGATGGCCGGGGGTGCCCTTCTTGCGGTAGGTCCGCCTCAGCACCGGCAGGCAGAAGGTGCGGTCGGGCCGGAACGGCAGGTGGACGGCCAGGTCGACGACGATCCAGTTGACGCCGAACCGGAGCACTTTGCGACGCTTCGAGGAGACGACCGCGTCGAGAGAGAAACCGCCCAAGGCGACGTGGGCCCCACGCTTGTGGGCGAGGGTATCGTCGACGACGACCCAGACCGTGCCGATGGGAACGAGGCGGGCGACGACACGGTGAGGAGAATCTTGCCGAGGTCGTCCCAATCCCACTTCGCCGAGTGGAAGACGGCGTAGCCGATGTCGTGGTGGCGGCGGCCGGCCAAACCGGTGGCTTGCCAGACTTCGCTGAGGGTGTGCCGGCCGGGGCAAATCATCCAGGCGACCACCAACAGGCGGAAGGTCTCAGCAACCTCGTACCGGAAGCAGACCGCCACCGGGTCGAGCAAGACCGCAAGGCTGGGAATAATCTGGTCCACGGGCGGCCCTCCGTGCCGGGATGGTTGATGAGTTAGCACCCTCAACCGATGCCGAGGCACGGAGACCGCCCCGTTCACTCAAAAGTCCGATACTCAAGTCTGTGTCTCTGTGGTTAGTTCCTCTTCGCCGTTCAGTCGTACAACACCTCCATGCCGTCTGCACATCTGTTGACCCGCGCCGCCCGAGGCGAAGTCGTCGAACGCCCGCCCGTCTGGGCCATGCGGCAGGCCGGCCGCTGGGACCCAGAGTTCAACAAGCTCCGCGGCGACCTGACCTTCTACGAGTTCAGCGAGAACGTCGAACTGGCCGCTGCGGCCTCGCTGTGCCCGCGCCGCTTCGGCGTCGATGCGATCATCCTCTTCTACGACATCACCACGCTGTCCGTGGCCATGGGCCAGCGCTTCGCGCTCCAGCCCGGCCGCGGCCCCGTGCCCGATCGCCCGATCCGCTCGGCCGCCGATGTCGCGCGCCTCGCCGCCGAGCCGGATGCCGACCGCTTCCGCCACGTGCTCGACCTGCTCGCTCTCGTGAAGCGCGAATTGGCCGGCGCACTGCCCGTGCTGGTCTTCGCCGGCGCGCCGTTCACGCTGGCGACCTATTCCATCGACACCGGCAAAGACCTGGCCGCCACACGGCGCTTCGCCGCCGAGCAACCCGATGTGTGGGAGGCCCTCCTGGAACGCATCGGCACGGCGACGGGCCACTTCCTGCGCACGCTCGTCGCCGCTGGGGCCGACGCCTACCAACTGTTCGACTCCTGGGCCGGGGCGCTGACGCCGGCCGAGTACGCTGCGTGGGCACGGCCGCACCACCGGGTAGTCTTCGCGGCCGCGCCGGGCGTGCCGCGGATCCTCTTCGTCAAGGAGTCGCCGTACCTCGCCGAAATGGCCGACAGCGGGGCCGAGGTCATCGGCCTCGGCGTCCGGCACGACCTGGCCGCGGCACGGTCGCAGTACCCGCACCTCGTCTTCCAGGGCAACGTCAGCGACGACTTGATGCAGACTGGCACGCCGGACCAGGTTGCGGCGGCGACGCGGACGTGCCTCGCGGCCGGCGGCGGACATCGGCACATCGTGAACCTGAGCCACGGCATGGATCGGGCGTCGCCGGTCGCCAACTTCGAGGCATTCGTCCGGACGGCCAAGGGCGGTTAGCGCGTCGTGGACGGGCGAGTATGGGGTCTCGTCCGTGCCCGGGGACGGCGCAGTCTGGGCCCTCGTCGCCGGCGGCGGTTTTCGCAAGATGACGCCGTCGCCCGCGCCGGCCGGGTTTCCGCGTGCTCACGATCGGTCCCACGACGATTCTCGACGCCTTCGCCGAAGCGTTCCCGATGACGGCCGCCCGCGCCGTCATCACCGCCGCGACGCCCGCCTGGGCGCGCACCGCGGCGCAGGTTGCCACCGGTTACGCCACCAGCGTCATCGGCTGCGATGCCGAGGCCGGCGTCGAGCGCGAACTCGCCGCCGAGGAAACGCCCGACGGCCGGCCCGGCGTCAGCGTGCTGTTCTTCGGCTTCGGCCGCGAGAAGCTCGAAAAGGCGGTCCTCAACCGCATCGCCCAGTGCGTGCTAACCTGCCCGACGACGGCGTGCTACAACGGCTTGCCGGTGGTGCCGGACAAGTCGCTCAAGATCGGCGGCAGCTTGCGCTACTTCGGCGACGGCTACCAGGCCAGCAAACTGCTCGGCGGCCGGCGGTTCTGGCGGGTGCCGGTGATGGACGGCGAGTTCCTGTGCGAGGACCGCTTCGGCACGACCAAGGGCGTCGCCGGCGGCAACTTCCTGATCCTCGCCGACTGTCAGGAATCGGGGTTGAAGGCGGCCGAAACCGGCGTCGCGGCCATCGGTGGTGTGCCGGGCGCGATGACGCCGTTCCCCGGCGGCGTCGTCCGCAGCGGCTCGAAGGTCGGCAGCCGCTACAAGGCGCTGCGAGCCAGCACCAACGACGCCTACTGCCCGACCCTGCGCAGCCACGGCCGCAGCGAACTGCCGGACGGCGTCAATGCGGTGTACGAGATCGTGATCGACGGGCTCGACTTAGCGGCGGTGGAGGCGGCGACCGTCGCGGGTGTGAAGGCGGCGTGTGGGCCGGGCGTGGTCGCCATCGGGGCCGGCAACTACGGCGGCAAACTGGGGCCGTTCCACCTACACCTGCACAAGTTGCTCGGCTCGTAACAGCCGTCACGCCGCCACGGGAACCGCTGCCGGTTCGCCCATCACCTCGCGGGCCAGAGCCATGTAGTCGGTCGCCCCCGGACACTTCGGCGCGTACTGGAACACCGACTGTCCGTGGCTGGGGCACTCGGCGAGCTTGATGTTGCGGCGGATGCGCGACGCCATCACTCGCGCCTGCGCCCACGGCACGTTGGCCGACCGGCTGTGTTCCAGGAACGCCTCCAGGTCGCGGATCACCTCCTGCGCCAGTTTCGTCGACGACTCGTACAGGCAGATCACGACGCCCGTCACCTTCAGCGCCGGGTTGATCCGCCGAGCGACCAGAGCCGTCGTCTCGAACAGCTTGCCCAGGCCGTGTAGGGCCAGGAAGTGCGGCTGCAACGGAATGAACACCTCCGTGGCCGCCGCCAGCGCGTTGAGTGTCAAGACACCGAGCGACGGGGCGCAGTCCATCAGCAGGACATCGGCCCGTTCGCCGTCCTGTTCCAGCGCATCGCGCAGGATGACCTCCCGGCCGACGACGCCGGCCAGTTCCACCTCGGCCGCGGCGAGGTTGATGTCGGAACCGGCC